>JALSQA010000238.1 GCA_026985685.1 Campylobacterales bacterium
GTATGACCATTGGCGATACGATTGTCTATAAACTCAAAAATCGCCCCTATCTTATACTTGACCGACTTCACATCAGCCGTGATAGACTTAAACCCCTTTAGATAAGGAAACAGCTCTTTATTGACAAAGTCCAAAAGGTCATCGCCACTGATAGCACTCATCAAATCAAGCTTACCCTTGCTATCTTTAGGACAAGCCCAAACATCCCAACGATACTTCTCATCTATGATATAACTATACCCAACCCCATCAATCTCAGCCTCATCAGCCTTGTTTATCTCCAAGTCATTAATAAACTTCAAAAACAAAATCCAAGAAATCTGCTCCGTGTACATCATAGCACCACTGATACCATCATCTCGTCTTAGTATATCGGTTATTCTGTTTATCTTATTTTCCAATTTTTTGCCTTTTTGTATAGGTAATTTTTGCTGTTTTTTATACATAGTTTACAACCTATGTTGTATTTTTTCTATTTTTACAGCAATAACCCTTTTTGTAATCTTTCAAATAATTTTATATTGATAAAAAATTTACTATTTTTAATCTTAACCTCTTCTACAACACCAAGTTCCTTTAGCTTGTTTAGATATCTACCAGCTGTATCCCTATATATTCCCAATCCTTTTGCTAAAAAATCAATCTTTGTATATGGGTGCATAAATAAAATCTCAACTAAATCTTTGCTATATATCTTAGGCAAGTTTTCTCTTATATTCCATTTTGTCTCTTGCATCAATTTATGAATATCACCAATAAGTTCAACCGTAGCCATCGAAGTCTGCTCAACTCCATTAAGCATATAGAGTATCCACTCTTCCATATTGTTTTTTGTGCGAACTTCTTGAAGTAGTCTGTAATAATCTGCTTTATTTTGTATGATATACGAACTCAAATACAAAATAGGCACATCAAGCATCTTTTTTAGGATAAGATACAAGATATTTATAATCCTTCCAGTCCTGCCATTGCCATCATAAAATGGATGGATACTCTCAAACTGATAGTGAATCATCGCCATACTTACCAAAGGGTCTATATCGTTTGGCTCATTGATATACTTTTCAAGATTTGTTAGCAACTCTTGTATCGTTTCATAATCTTGTGGTGGCTCAAAAACCACTTCACCAGTAGCCATATTTCGTAAAACTGTGCCACTTTGTCGTCGAACACCTGCACTATTTTGTTCCAATATCCCTTGTATCTCAACAATATCTCGCTTAAGCAACAAGCCATGCTCTTTGACAAGCTCATACCCACGAAGAAGAGCCTCTCGATAATGCTGAACCTCTTTAGTCTCTCTTGTAACCGATTCTATATCAAGCCCAGCACGAAAAAGCTCATCATGAGTTGTAATGATATTCTCAATCTCCGAACTATCCTTAGCCTCTTGCAAAACCAAAGCATTTATAAGAATATTTTGATTTGGAATAATCTTAGCCGTGCCATTTAGATTTGCCAAAGCACGGTTGGCTGATATGGCTTTTTTTAGGACTTTTGGGGTTTCGATAGGAGTGCTTGGTGGGAGGTTAGTTAATTTCATTTTATTTCCATTTGTAATCTTCATTTCTAATGTAGTAAACTTTTTCAGATTTCACCATACTACATAAAGCGATAGCCAATTCTATAGCATATAAGTATTGTAATCTTTTGCCATCTATAATTACATCTTGCTTGTTGTTAGTTATATGTGAAATATATGCAATATCATTAGCTTTATCCATACCTATTTCTACAACTTCAACTAAAATAAAGTTATCGCATTCTATACCTTCATGATATTCTTCTATTTCTTTCTTGATTTTATCGTAGTTTTTTTTATTTTTATTATTAGCACATTGCTGAATATCATTTATAAAGAAAGGTTTTTTTAATAATTTCAAATCTTTTATATTTAATTCCACATATATATTTAATACAATTTTATTTTTTAATTTTGGTTGATTATTTTTAATGAAATCCATATAATTCTCGAAAGTATCTTTTAATATAAATTTATCTCTAATATATTTTTTTGCATATACATATGATTCTTTATTAAAAACTGGTACAATTAAAATAATTGGTATATCATTTTCTTTTGTAGAATCTTCCCTTGGACGACCGTTTTTCCAAAATTGAGATTTTTCACCCCATATAATTGGTTTTATATAACGAATACCATCTGATTCAAAATATAAATCTTTAATTGGTTCTTTAGTTCTGTTAAAATTTGTATCAATCATTTGAGATGATATATAATCTTTAATTTTGTTATTCCAAGAATTTCTTAGTTTTTGAATAATTTGTTTTTTATTAAGATAATTATTTCTTTTAATTTCATAATCTTTAAATTCTGTCATTATTCTCATATCAAACTTATCAGAATAATAATGAATACTAGCAATAATTAAAATATCAATTCCTGATGTATCGTTTTTTGCTCTATTTATAGCAATATCTGAAAATTCACTTTGCGATACCATATATAAACCATTATTGATAATAATTGCTATTTTAAGTTTTGCATTTATTTTTTTTGCTGATATACTTAATTGTTTAGATGCTTTTTTTAATGCTGATTTTATTGGAGATTCTAATATTCTATAGTAATTATATTTTTGCTGTTCTGAAGGTATTAATATCACAGTTTTAGCCATTGCAGGAAATAAGTACTTCAAATTAAT
>JALSQA010000239.1 GCA_026985685.1 Campylobacterales bacterium
CTATGGGTATTGATCTCCCAACCGAACAAACTTACCGTTGCCAGTATTACCATTGTTGTCTTTTTCATTTTTTTCCTCCTATTGTCTCATTGGATTGCAGATACCATCTGTTTTACTACTTCCTATAGTTTTCCCATGTTTCTCATATAATACAATTTGCATATTTTTACAATCATACGAATAATTCAAAACTGTTTTAGAACTGGGGTTAAAAATTTCAAAATTACCCGTACAATCTGAATCTGTGTATATATAAGTGAAAAGCAAACTAAAACTGTATTTTTTTGTTTTTGCAAAAATCATACAATCCATACTAAAATTTCCATACACTGCCTCTTTTATGGAATTTACCTTTTTTTCATTATCACTATACTCAACCTTCCTCACACACCCCTCCAACCTATACGGTAGATCGGGTATATCCTCTAATCTTTCAGGTATCCCATGCTTGATGATATACGCACTTATCTTCTCTGCCATTGGTTGCATTATTATCATATCTCTCAAACAAGGTCCACAGTGAATTTTGGAATAGATGTAAAATATAAAAGGTAGCAATAGTGCTAAATATGCTCTCTTCTTGTTTGAAGTAAAAAAAGCATAAATCACCACAACCACAGATAAACCTAATAATATAAGAAATGCTAAAGAAGCTATTCCTTCATTAATAAAAACTTCATGAAACCATATTTTAAATATATCAAGCATCTAATATATACCCTTTATAATCCATTTTCTACCTCTATATAATTGCATACTTACAGGCATCATTTGAAACATACCTTTATACTCTTTGCCATCTATTTTATATATGATTGTTACAGTTGCATCACCAGATTCATTATATTTTTGTTCATATTTGGTTATATGAGAATATGCTTTTTTAAATAACTCTGTGTTCCTTTTTTTTGAATAAATCATTTGAGAATATTTTGGATCTCCTGATGTAAGTTCAACAACAGTTGCCCTGTCATCTTCTAATACGGCTTTGACAAACTTTTTGGCTATATCTATTGGCTCATATCCTTCTGGATCTTTTTGGTTTGCATCTGATTTTACAGTTAGAGATATATCAAATGGGCTACTGCTAAAAAGTAAACCATTTTGATCTTCTATTGTTACAATAGGACTAAATCTACCTATACTATTTAGCTCAACAGTAAAGTTTCCATTGTTATTTTCATCATCAATTATTCCATCTCTATCGTAATCAAGCATATATTTTGTTGCTTTTATATTGGTATATGTTTTTAAATTGCTTTTTAGTTCGTTAATACCATCATATTTGTCTGCTATGACATCCATTAATGCAGAAGTATTTATATCTGCATTGACTGTTATAGATACCATATATGAACGACCATTGCTTTTTGTGGCATTGAGTTCAATCGTATTAGAGCCATCTATTAGTGGAATATTATACAAATAAAAAGAGTCTCCATCTTTATGTTTTGCAAAAATTTTGATATAAACATTATTATTTTTTGCATATGTTTTATTTACTGCCGTAAGGGTTTTTGCTTTTGGTGCAGGAATTTTTAATGTAAAGTATGGTGTATTAATTGTATTGTTTTTTAGTGCGTCGATAAGACTTTTTGGTAGTTGTATTGCAGGAGTTTCAATTACATCAATATTAATTTTGGCACTTTTAGAATTTATTTTACCATCATTAGCAATGAAGCTAAAGCTATCTTTACCGTTGTAGTCTGGATCTGGTATATAGGTTAGCTTTGGTGCCTTGCCTTTTAGTTTACCGTGTTTTGGTTGGGTAGTTATTTTGTATGTTAAATTATCATTATCTACATCTGTTGCTTTTAGAGTTATATCTTTTTGGGTATCTTCATCTGTGGAGATATTTTGCTCCTTAGCCACAGGAGCATCATTGACAGGAGCTATATCTATATCCACTGAAGCTGTCGCCTTTGCTCCTGCTTTGTCTTGGATGGTATAACTGAAGCTATCTTTGCCGTTGTAGTTGGGATTTGGTTGGTAGATGATTTTATTATTTAGGATTGTAGCTTTTGCATTTTGTGGAGTTGTGATAGATGTTATGGTAAGTTTATCTGCTTCATCCACATCACTATCATTGGCCAATACATCAATAGTAATATTGTGATCTTCATCCAAAGATACTTTGTCATCTTTGGCTACAGGAGCATCATTGACTGGATTGATATTTAACTCTATTGCCGTCTCGTTACTATCATCAGAGCCATCATTAGCAATGAAGCTAAAGCTATCTTTACCGTTGTAGTCTGGATCTGGTATATAGGTTAGTTTTGGTGCCTTGCCTTTTAGTTTACCGTGTTTTGGTTGTTTGGATACTCTGTATCCTATGGTATCGTTATCTTCATCTGTTGCTTTTAGAGTTATATCTTTTTTGGTATCTTCATCAAGTGTTATTATTTGGCTTTGAGCTTTTGGTGGAGTGTTGATTAGACCGTGGTTTGAGTTTTGTTTACCTTTGCCGTTGTCTCCTGAACAAGCTGTTAGTAGTGATAGTAGTGCAAGTGTAGTTACTGCTTTTTGTGTAGTATTCATTATTGTCTCCTTAGAAGTGATAGGTAGCACCTATTGTTATTAAATTTGCTCTTAATCTATCTTGTGTTGCTCTACCATCGAAGCCTTTTTTATTATAAGCTCTTATATAGTCAGCAAA
>JALSQA010000240.1 GCA_026985685.1 Campylobacterales bacterium
ACAAGCGGGAAAGATCGTCACTTGGAAGTGAGTGAGATTTCAAGGGGATTGAAGCTTTTGGCAAGAGAGTTAGAGATGCCTATTGTCGCACTTTCACAGTTAAATCGTGGTCTTGAAAGTCGCCATGATAAACGCCCTATGCTTAGTGATATCCGTGAATCTGGTTCAATTGAACAAGATGCTGATATCATCATGTTTGTTTATAGAGATGATATTTATAAAATGCGTGAAGAAAAAGAGAAAGAAAAACGTGCTAAAGCAGAGGGTAAAGAGTATAAAAGTGAGTTTGTAGCCAAATCAGAAGAAGATGCTGAGGTGATTATCGGTAAAAACAGAAGCGGACCTATTGGGGTTGCACATTTGGTATTTCAAAAACGATTTACACGTTTTGTGGACAAAGGTAATGTACCTGTTGAGATTGTTTATGAAAATGCAGAAGAAAATGCTAGAAATTCACATATAGAGATGCCTCCTATTTAGTGGAAAAGTTAGCACTATTTCAAAACAACAAGGAAAAAGTTCTTTTTGTTTTGTTCATGTTGGCTCTTTTTATTGTTCATGTATATTTTCGTTATAGTGCTTATGAGAAGTTTCATCAATATAAATTTTATCACACAAAAGCTACAGTCCTAAATCACTACCAAAAAACCAAAAAAAATAGTAATAAAATTTATCAAGTTTTAAAACTAAGATCAAAAAATGGAGCAGTTTTTTATACTACCAATTATGAAGATATTATTGATTTAAATGGTCGTGATATCTGGCTTGGCGTGATTACAGATAAGATTAGTTTTTGGGACTATTTGCATACTTTTTATGTACCTAGTTACGATATTCGTATAGATGAAAAAGCCAACTCTTTTAAAAATACTTTAGAAAACTTTATCTCATCACAACATGACAATAATTTAACAAAAGAGTTGTTTTTAGCACTATTTTTAGCAAAACCTATCTCCAAAAAACTAAGAAGTGATGTTAGTGGACTTGGAATTTCTCATTTGATTGCTATTAGTGGTTTTCATCTTGGTGTACTTTTTGGGATTTTTTATTTTTTATTTAGATATCCATATGCTTTTCTTCAAGATAGGTATTTCCCATATAGAAATATGCGTTTTGATTTAACTATAGCTATATTGATTATTTTATTTGCTTACTTGTATATGTTGGATTTTATACCTTCTCTTTTGCGTTCTTTTGTGATGCTATTTTATGGTTTTTTTCTTTTTCACAGACATTTTAAAATCATCTCATTTGAAGTTTTGTTTGTAACTATTTTGACTATTTTAGCAATTTTCCCATCGTTTGTATTTTCTATCGGTTTTTGGTTTTCGGTTGCAGGTGTTTTTTATATCTATCTTTTTTTAGAATACTTTTCACATTTGAAAAATTGGCAAATTGTTATCTTATTAAATATCTGGGTCTTTTTATTGATGATTCCTATTGTGCATTATTTTTTTGATGTATTTAGTTTTCATCAATTATATTCTCCATTGCTCTCTATTGGATTTGGAATTTTTTATCCTTTAGAGATGTTTTTACATCTTATAGGGCAGGGTGCTTTGCTTGATGATTGGATTGTAAAATTACTTGATCAGGATATCATGATCTATCATATACAGACACCATTTTGGTATATGGTGCTGTATATTGGACTTTCGATAGGAAGTATCTATCAAAAGAGGCTTTTGTGGATACTTCTTCCTATGAGTGTAGCGATCTTTTTTATTTGAGTATTAGTTGATCGCTGTTTTTCTTATAAATGCACCTTTTTCTATCTTTTTAACACTGCTTATATGTTCTTTTGCATCTTCATAGCTAGCAAAAGGACCTACTAAGATTGCATTTCCTGTTAGTTTATGTGCTTGTTCTTCTTTGATAGTGAAGTCAAGATCTATTTGATCTAGCTTTTGGATATAATTATCAAGAGAAGATTCTTGTGTTACAAATGCAAGTTGGATGTAGTATGCTTTGTCTGAGTTTATGCTACTTTCCTGAGCTATTTTGACTGGTTTTACTTCCTGTTCTTCTTCATCGATGATGACAGGATTAATAACTTTAGTTTGCTCTTTTGTTTTCTCTTCTTTTATAGGTTCATTGGTAGTTTTGACTTTTGGTTCTATCGTTAGTTTGGGAGTGTTTGGTTCTATATCATTTTGTATAGTATGTTTACCAAAAAGTATACCAAGACCAACAGTCGCTACGATATCTAAATCATTATCTCTGAATTTTTTGATTGCTTTTGCTTCAGATACGATTCTAAATCTATCTGAAAGTGCATATTTTAATCCACCACCAGCGTTGAAAAAGCCTTGTGATTTGATGCCAAGATTTTTGTCATTTACATTTTCATAACCAAGACCTGCAAAGGCATAAGGGATAAAGTGTTTATTTAACTGATGAAACTCTTTTACACCATTGATATAAAAGCGATCGATATCTGTCTTTTGGGTGCTGTTTGTTTTATATATTGAACCTAATACACTTTGTGGTGTCTGGGTATTGATATCAGTATTTGTTCCGTTATCACCATTGCCACCGTTATTTCCAGTTCCAGTATTTCCACCACTGTTTCCATTTCCACTGTTTCCATTTCCACTGTTTCCATTTCCACTGTTTCCATTTCCACTGTTTCCATTTCCACTGTTTCCATTTCCAC
>JALSQA010000241.1 GCA_026985685.1 Campylobacterales bacterium
CAACATTACCTTTAGATTTGCTCATCTTTTCGCCATTTCTAGTCCACCAGCCATGAGCACCGATATGTTTTGGTAATGGTAAATCCAAACTCATCAAAAATGCTGGCCAATAAATAGCATGAAAACGTAAAATATCCTTACCCACTAAATGAACGGTTGCGGGCCAAAAGTGCATCTGTTCTTCATCTGTGCCATATCCAAGTGCCGTGATATAGTTCATCAAAGCATCAAGCCAGACATACATGACATGTTTTGGATCGTTGATACTTTCTGGAAGTTTGACACCCCAGTCAAAACTTGTTCTAGTGATGGATAGATCATGAAGTCCTTGTTTTACAAAGTTTATTACTTCATTTTTTTTACCCTTTGGTAAGACGCATTTGTCTTTATCTTCGTACCACTCTAAAAGTTGTTTTTCATATTTTGATAATTTAAAAAAATAACTCTCTTCTTTGACGATAGAAGTTTGTTTCCCACAATCAGGACAAAATTGTTCATCGACAAGTTGGGTTTTTGTAAAAAATGTTTCACAACTGACACAATAAAATCCTTCGTAATTGTCTTTATAGATGTCACCTTTGTTATACATAACTTCAAAAGCTTTTTGTACACCTTGCTGGTGTTGTTTGTCGGTTGTTCGGATAAATTTATCATAGCTGATATCAAAAGCATCCCATAGTGATTGGAATTTTCCACTGATTTCATCTGCATAAGCCTGTGGTGTTTTGCCACGTTTTTGTGCTGCTTCTTGAATCTTTTGTCCATGTTCATCAGTACCTGTGAGAAATAGTGTCTGTAATCCTATCAGACGTGAGTATCTTGCAAGTGTATCTGCGATAATTGTTGTATAAGCATGACCGATATGCGGTACATCATTGACATAATAGATGGGTGTAGTTATATAAGCTTTTTTACAGTCGTTTGACATAGTACTTCCAGTATATAAATTTTTGATTTATGGTACTACAAGATTCCTTAACTACTATAAAAATCCATAGACTACTTGATATGATAAAGGGGTCCAGCAGGATATAGATATATTTGAATTTTCTAACATTTCTCCTGTCCAAGTGTTGCAAGTATAAAACATATTATAGGGTTTATGTGCCTTAAAATAATATAGATAATTTTTTTGTCTTATTAAGATGGGTTGATTGTGCTTATAAGCTAAAGAATTGAGAATAGCTTTTTGTATTTTAAGATATGAATGTTTTGAGATGTGAACTTTTACAACAGAAGAATCTTGCTTGATAGCTCTATAGTGTCCTACTTGTATCAATGCAGGTGTATTCAAAAAAAGAGCATTTAGGGTAGGTTTTAGTTTGATATCTTTCCATTGTGGGGTGTTTAGCATAAAATTTTTATCTCCATAACTAAAAGCCAAAAAACCTTTTTGAATATTAGGTATGAAGTTTCCAAAGGTATGTAAAAATGATTGCTCTAACTCACTACTTTTGAAAATAATTTCAGTATGTGCAATATTATGGTAAATATAGATTGTTTTTTGATTTGATGAAATGTTTGTTCTATGACAGGGTAGAAAAAGTAAAATATTTGATATGAAAAAATATAATGCAAATAGTATAAAAAAGATTAAGAAAAAATATTTGAAGATTCGTTTTATAAGCATAAAGTTAGATAAATAATCCTATATCTAAACTAATTAATAGATTTATGATTCTGATTAAGGTTAAATAAAGACTATTGTAACGAAAAGCGGGCTGAAACAATAGTCTCGTTTTTTCTCATGCTATAGAGATCTCTTTCTCGGAATTTTTTGTTTTCAAATTCATAAACCTACCCTGTGTAATAAATCCGATGATAGCAGGATAATAACTTTTCACTAACTCTAGTAAAGCTCCTGTTATCAATACTAATACTGTTGATATAAAAAGTAAAACAGCACTAAATTTTGTTAAAATTTTCATGATAAATCCTTTCTTACCCAAAGGTAAATGTTTTAACATAATTAAGTATATTGAATTTTTCTTAAATTATAATTAATTCATTTAACTAATGTTTTTTGGATTTACTAGCTGTTTTAGTGTGAGGGTGAATGATATACTTTCAAATAATAATCATCAAAAATTAAATTATTTGCAAATTTTTTATAAATAATTAAACAAGAGTATATTGTAATAACTCTTGTTTATCTTTCTAATATTCCGCTACTGGATTCATTTCTATAGAAGATTCTTCTTCATAGTCTCTTTGTGAAGCCTTAGATATAGCTCCTGAGATGACTTCTCCTATATAACCTATGAGTAGTAAAGCTACTACTGAAAAAAATAGTCCTATTGCAATTAACATCATAAACTCCTTGTGTGTTACTATAGACTATATCGTCTCAAACACACAGAGCTTTACAACTTTTGATAGAAATATCATAAGATTAAAAAGATTTCATTTATGTTTATTTTAGTAGCACTTAGAAATTATAAATCTTTAATAGTGTGTAGTTTAGTGACATATAGGATTGGGTTTTGGGCGATTGGTTGAAGTTATAACAGCAACAGCGATTGCAAAACCTCCATCGTGTGTGATTGACAATGAACATTCTGTGATATGAAATTCTTCAACAATATGTGAAGAGAGTGTAAAATAGGGTGCACCTTTTGTATCTTTATGTATCCTGATATCT
>JALSQA010000242.1 GCA_026985685.1 Campylobacterales bacterium
TTTTATAAATTCATATATTTTTCAACACGATTTTTCAAGAACTCTATCATATTCTCTACAAATTTTTTCTCTTCATCGCTGTTAGCTTGGTCGATGAAGTTTTGTTCTTTTAGTGCTTTTGTTAATTTCTTTGCTAGGTTTTTTAACTCTTTGAAGGCTAGTCGTTGGTTTATATTGCATACTTCACACATCTCTTTTATGCTTTCTTTTGTGATATTGGTGGAGAAGTTCTTACCATATCCCATAGAGAGTTCTTGTTCAAACTCTGGATACATAGCGATACAGACCATGTCATAAAATGGTGTTAGGCTGTAGCCACTTTTTTTTGCGAAAAAAGAGATGTTTTTTCCATGTGCATCACTGTTTGAGATGAGAAGGTTGAAAAATGCCCATTGCAAAATTTGTAGTTTGGTTTTGATTGGATTTTCGCATTGATTACTAAACTCAAAAAGTTTTTGCAGGCTTACGCCATCTCTGATATCTCTTACACGTTTACCTGTTCCCATATTTCTCTCATACTTGTGTGTAGGAGGCAGGTCTAGTGCCTGGCAGCCATCGATTATATGGATACGTTTGATTTCATCATCACTTATTCGTACACGGTCAAATCTAGTTACAAGTAGGGCTGGTTTGTTTTCAAAGTGTTTTATCTCTACTTCTGCACTATCCAATCCAATAGCCTTGGCTAATTTCATGCAGATGTATTCGTTTATGATGAGGTGGCGTTGGCGGTTTGTTTCAAATTTTAAGATATGAGTAGAAGCTAGTTTTCCCTCTCCAAAGCTATAGTTTCCGTTGTAGTAGATTATTGGGAGTTTGTCTTGTACTCCGGCGACACTAAGTCTTGGTTTCCCATCCCATATGATGAGGCGTACTTGATCTTCAGTTTTGATACGATCACTTAGTTCTATCGTTTTGACTGGTCGTTGGGTAGTTGCAATTTTATTAACTCTATCGTCAAAAAATGTCAAAGCACCAGAAGTTTCATTTCCTATTTCTCTTGTGATTGCGAAAGTGTTATTTTTAGTGATTTGAAAAAATAGGCTAAAAACATCAAGTGCACGTCCTTCTGGTAGAAGATTGTCGAGAAAGTTTTTGATACTTGAAGAAGAGGCTACTTTATCAAAAGGGATATGAGGAGAGATTTCAAATCCATTCTCTTTCCATTTATGTGTATATGCAAAAGCAAACTCTTGAGTTTTTGGTTCTAACTGTAAAATGCCAACTTTTTCTTCTTTGTAAAAGAGGTTGAGTTTAGTAACCATGTACACTTTGCCATGGCTCTACCAATATCTTGATACCTAGCATTTGTGCTACATGAAGAGCTGTATCTATGCGGACACTAGCCTCTGCTTTTTCGATATTTGTTAGTGTAGCGATAGAGATTCCACACAACATAGCTACATCATGCATCTTCAAGCCCTCTTGCGTACGACGGGCACGGATGAACTGACCTAAAAGTTCCTTGGTCAAAAAACCCTCTTGCTGGGGTGTGGGGAGTGCTTTAACTCTTTTTGCCATAGATTTCCTTTAATCCTATAATAGTAGTATTATACATCGACAAAATGAAAATTTTACTTAAATACTAGAAAACTAGTATTTTATGACTTTTTGATGTGTATATTTGTAAAATACTAGTTTTATAGTATTAATAGATAGATGTTTCGTTTCTTAATAGCTCTTGCAATTTGTTTGTTTCATTTTTCTGTAACCATGGTATTAGTTTGATCTCTGTTCTCTTGAGTGCTTTACCATGGAATATATCAAAGTATTTTTTTTCTTGTTTACTTTTTTCATCTATCTCTATAAGTAGAGTATTGGTTGCTTGTTGATATGTCCAGCTTCTTTTGATTTGGTTGTTGGTGAAATTTTTTAAGATACCTTTAGATTTTTGCATGAGGATATACCAGTTATTGTTGGCATCTTTTTTATAACCATAGAAAGAAGGATGTTTTTCTAAGTCATCTATATCTGCTATATATTTATAGGTTGTAAGTTTTTCATTTTTGTTAGTAACTATATTGTATATACCAAAATGTTCATTTTTATCTGTTTTTAGCTGGTATCCTATGGACTGTGTTCCTAAAATAGATATGAAGACATGGCTATATGGTTTTTGCTCTAATAGTTTATAATAATGTATATGAAAATTTTGATTTTTGTCTTTATGCAGTTCGAGTATATAGTTTTGATTGTTATCCATATCTTGCAAATGGTATCGTACAGTGTTACTTTTGTGGAGGTGTGTGATATTTTCTATATTTTTACATATGAAATATTTGTCCATGTTATCTATGCTTAATTGCACTAAGTGTTTGGTTTGTGTGGCTAAGTTTAATGGATCAAACATCTCTATCCTCTCTTTTTTAAATCTTTTGTCATGAGAGCAAACTACGTGCCAAATTTTAAATAATTTCAATAATTCATTAATATTAAATATATTTATCGCTAAAATTATGGTTTCAAAAGGACTACTAGATGACAAAGCTAACAGACATAGAGAGAGAAGCACTTGATAGTTTATTTATGCACTTACCTAAACACAAAGAGGGATTGTTTATAAAGATTAAACGTCTTATCAGAAGATATCTCTAACAAAAATTTACACATTTTGTAACAATATTTATATATTTGATATTGTTACAGATATTATTTCCACATTTATTAACTTCTATTGATTTTCAAAAACATTCTTATAAAAGTACCCAAATAGTCCGAATTTTAGGTAATAATACAGTTTTATATTTATACTTTAGTCGTATGGACTAAACTTTATTTAGTAAAAAACTTAAATCAACCCTTGACAAAGAGAGACTAAAGTTGTATAATTACGTCAAAATATTGAAGGATATGTCCTTTGGATATTTTAGAAAGGAGATTTTATGAGCGAAGAAGAGAAAAAACAGACGCAAGAAGAGCAACTTGAATCTCAAGAAGAAAATGAACAAACACCACAAAGCGATGAAGAGGGAAGTGATCCTGTAAAAGAGCTTGAGGAAAAAGTTTCAGAACTTGAAGATTTGAGGCTAAGAGATTTAGCCGAGTTTGAAAATATCAAGAAGCGTCTTGAAAAAGAGAAGCAACAATCCATAGCATACGCACATGAACAGTTTGCACGTGATTTGCTAGCTGTGATTGATTCACTTGACAATGCGCAGGCTAGTATGGGTGAAAGTGAAAGTAGTGATGAAGCACTTGAAAACATCAAAGAGGGTATAAATCTTACGATGGATCAGTTTAAAAAGGTTTTTGCAAAACACGGTATAGAATTAGTAGATATGGAAAGTGGTTTTGATCCAAACTTTCATGAAGCTGTGATGCGTGTAGATAGTGATGAACACAACGAAGGTGATATCGTTCAAGTTTTTCAAAAAGGTTATAAGATCAAAGATAGAGTATTAAGACCAGCAATGGTTTCAATCTCAAAATAATAAAAATAAAGAATATTAAGGAGTTAAAATGTCAAAAGTAATAGGAATAGATTTAGGAACAACAAACTCTTGTGTCGCTGTATACGAGAGAGGGGAGAGTAAAGTCGTCCCAAATAAAGAGGGTAAAAACACAACACCTTCTATCGTAGCATTTACAGATAAAGGTGAAGTACTTATCGGTGATCCAGCAAAAAGACAGATGGTAACAAACCCTGAAAAAACAATCTACTCTATCAAGAGAATCATGGGATTGATGTGTAATGAAAGTGCAGCAGAAGAAGCCAAAAAGAGACTTCCTTATCATGTAACAGATAGAAATGGTGCATGTGCGATTGAAGTTGATGGTAAAACATATACACCTCAAGAAGTATCTGCAAAAGTTTTAACTAAACTAAAAGAAGATGCAGAAGCTTATCTTGGTGATAAAGTTACAGATGTTGTTATCACAGTACCTGCATACTTTAATGATAGCCAGAGAAAAGCGACTCAGGAAGCTGGAACAATCGCTGGTTTGAATGTTGTAAGAATTATAAATGAACCAACAGCAGCTGCCCTAGCGTATGGTCTGGATAAAAAAGAAGCTGAACAAATCGTTGTTTATGACCTTGGTGGTGGTACATTTGATGTTACTGTACTAGAAACTGGTGATAATGTTGTTGAAGTTTTAGCCACAGGTGGTAATGCATTTTTAGGTGGTGATGATTTCGACAATAGACTTATCGATTGGTTGACAAATGAGTTCAAAAATGACAGTGGAATCGACCTTTCTGGTGATGTTATGGCACTTCAGCGTCTAAAAGAAGCTGCTGAAAATGCTAAAAAAGAGCTTTCATCAGCAACTGAAACTGAGATCAATTTGCCATTTATCACAGCAGATGCAAGTGGACCAAAACACCTTGTCAAAAAACTTACACGTGCAAAATTTGAATCTTTGATTGATGATCTTGTAGAAGAGACAATCACAAAAATCAAAGAAGTTATGAAAGATGCTGGTGTATCTACAAGTGAGATCAAAGAAGTTGTAATGGTTGGTGGTTCTACTCGTGTGCCATTGGTTCAAGAGAGAGTTAAAGCATACTTTGGAAAAGACATTAATAAGTCTGTAAATCCAGATGAAGTTGTTGCTATTGGTGCTGCTATCCAGGGTGCTGTCATCAAAGGTGATGTAAAAGATGTATTGTTACTTGATGTTACACCTTTGAGTTTAGGTATAGAAACACTTGGTGGTGTGACTACAAAAGTTATCGAAAAAGGTACAACAATACCTGTAAAAAAATCACAAACATTCTCAACAGCTGAGGATAATCAACCAGCAGTTACTATTCATGTAGTACAAGGTGAGAGAGAGTTTGCAAAAGATAACAAATCACTTGGACAGTTTAACCTTGAAGGTATTCCACCAGCTCCAAGAGGTGTGCCACAAATCGAGGTTACATTTGATATTGATGCCAATGGTGTCTTGACTGTTTCAGCACAAGATAAAGCAAGTGGTAAACAACAAGAGATCAAAGTAACAGGTTCATCAGGACTTAGTGAAGCTGAGATCGAAAAAATGGTTCAAGATGCAGAAGCACACAAAGCAGACGATGAAAAACGTAAAGCATTGGTAGAGACTAAAAACCAGGCAGACGCATTGATCCATCAAACAGAAAAATCTTTAAGTGATTTAGCTGACAAAATCGACGATGCAGAAAAAACAAAAATCCAATCTCTAGTAGATGACCTCAAAGAGACACTTAAAGATGAAAATGTCACAAAAGAGCAAATCGAAGAGAAAGTAAAAACTCTAACAGAAGCTAGTCATAAATTAGCCGAAGAAGCATACAAACAAGAGCAAGGCGGAGCACAAGGTGCAAACCAGGGAGCAAGCCAAGCCAAAAAAGATGACGACGATGTCATCGATGCAGAAGTAGAGTAAACTAAACATAAAAGGATGGGGTAGTCCCCATCCTTTTTTAGTGAAAGAATCCATTGACATTTTTATAACTATATGGTAAAGTATGGTAAATAAAATGAGGATTTGATGATGACTAAAAAAATGACTATTACCTTAGAAGAGAACCTTATAGATGAGCTTGCTATGTTAGCCCAGGAGACTGGGAAGAAGAAAGCACAAGTGGTTCGTGAAGCATTGCAAGACTATTTAGATATCAATGCCGTGACATCAACAGTACAAGAGTATAAAATGGGTATGCTTAAAACAGTATCTCATGAAGATGTAAGAAAAGAACTTGAACTATAATATCCAATACGATCCAAAAGCACTCAAACAGTTAAAAAAATTAGATAAACCTATAGCCTCTAAAATACTTGATGGCATAGAAGAGTATGTCTCTAATCCAAACTCAAATAAAATCAAAAAACTCAAAACACCCTTTGATGGAGCATATAGACTTAGAATTGGTGATTATCGTGTTATCTTTTATCAGGAAGATGACCTTATCCTTATATCCAAAATAGCACACAGAAAACAGATCTATTTATAAAACAATTTTTTTGGAAGCTCCGAAATTCGGGACTAAAGTCTCCGCTTCCAATATGACTAAAATCTCCTCAAATCGACTTTAACAAATTTATTCCAGAATATTCATAAGCTTTATTTAGTTGATAAGCCTAAAGAACGTATAATTTCGCATATCAAATATTAGGAGATTATATGAGTAGAGTATATAACTTTGGAGCGGGTCCTGCTGCGATACCTTTGGAAGTTTTGGAAGAGGCACAGAAATATTTAGTTGATTTTCATGGTCATGGTTTGTCTATCATGGAGGCTTCACATAGATCAAAGATGTATGATGATGTACATGAAGAAGCGTTGGGCTTGATACGTGAACTTTATAAAGTGCCAGAGGATTATGATATTTTATTTTTACAAGGTGGGGCTTCTACACAGTTTGCTATGGTTCCTATGAACCTTTCTTTGGGTGGAAAAGTTCAATTCTGTGATACTGGCAGCTGGTCTTCAAAAGCTATCAAAGAGGCTAATATTCTTGGGCTTGATGTTGATGTGGTAGCTAGTTCTAAAGAGAGTGGATATGATCATATCCCTGATGTGATCGATTTTAGTGATGATGCGGATTATGCTTATATCACGTCAAACAATACTATCTATGGAACAGAGTATAAAAACTATCCTTCTACAAAAGCTCCACTGGTGGTAGATGCTTCAAGTGACATCTTCTCATATCCTATGGATTGGTCTAAAGTTGATCTTCTTTTTGCAGGTGCACAAAAAAATGCTGGTCCTTCTGGTGTGACGATCGTGATAATCAAAAAAGAGTTACAAAAACGAGTAAAAGACAATGTACCTTCTATGTTCAGATATACAACTCATGCAGAGAAAAATTCTCTTTATAATACACCGCCGACATTTGGTATCTATATATTAAGTCTTATCATGAAGTGGATCAAAAATAAAGGCGGTATCGAAGCGATACAAAAACTAAATGAAGAAAAAGCAGCCTTACTTTATGATGCTATTGACAATTCTGATGGTTTTTATGTAGGTCATGCAAAAAAAGATTCACGTTCACTTATGAATGTATCATTTAATATCAAAGACAAAGATGCTGCCTTAGAAGCAGAACTTGTTAAATTAGCAACAGAAAATGGAATGATAGGCTTAAAAGGACATCGTTCAATCGGTGGATTAAGAGCTTCGATTTACAATGCTATGACAAAAGAGGGTGTCGAGGCATTGGTTGATTTGATGAATAAATTTGCAAAAGAGAATAGATAAAATGTATAAAATTCAAACTTTAAATAAAATATCTCCAGTAGGCTTAGAAAGATTTCCGCATGAGGATTATGAAGTAGCTAGTGAATTTTCTGATCCAGATGCTATTGTAGTGCGAAGTTTTAAGATGCATGATATGGATTTTGGTACAAATTTAAAAGCTATAGCAAGAGCAGGGGCGGGGGTGAATAATATTCCTCTTGATAGATGTTCAAAAGAGGGTATTGTTGTATTTAATACACCAGGTGCAAATGCAAATGCAGTTAAAGAAATAGTATTAGCATCGATGTTTTTGGCGGCTCGTGATATATATGGTGGTATCTCATGGGTGCAAAGTATCGCTGACAAAGGTGATGAAGTACCTTCTCTTGTTGAAAAAGAGAAGTCTAACTTCGCTGGAAGTGAGATCAAAGGAAAGACTTTAGGTGTTATTGGTTTGGGTGCTATTGGTGCTATGGTTGCAAATGATGCTATCGCTCTTGGTATGGATGTCATAGGTTATGATCCTTATATATCTGTTGATGCTGCCTGGGAGTTATCTAGCAAGGTACAAAAAGCTACTGGTTTAGAGACTATGCTTTCGCAAGTAGATTATATTACTATTCATGTTCCTTTGATGGAGCAAACAAAAAATATGCTAAATAGTGAAAAATTTGCCATGATGAAAGATGGTGTTAAAATCATCAACTTTGCAAGAGGTGGTTTGGTAAACAATGATGATCTAAAATCAGCTCTCACTTCTGGTAAAGTTTCGTGTTATGTGACTGATTTTCCTGATGCTTCCTTGCTGGGAGAAAAAGGGATTATCCCGATTCCTCACCTTGGTGCTTCTACAAAAGAGTCAGAAGAAAATTGTGCAGTGATGGCAGTAGAGCAGGTAAAAGAGTATCTTGAAAGTGGAAATATCAAAAATTCTGTTAATTTTCCAAACTGTGTACTTCCTAGAGTAGTTGGAGATAAACGTCTGTTGATTGCGAATGAAAATATACCAAACATGATAAGTGAAATTACATCTCTTTTAGCACAAAACAGTATCAATATAGGTGACATGATCAACAAAAGCCGTGGTGATTTGGCATACAATATTATTGATGTTACAGGTGATTTATCTCAAGATGTGATAGATGCATTGCAAAATGTAAAAGGTATTATCTCTGTGAGAGTGATCGATTAGCCATGGTTAAAGTAATTATTGAGAAAGAAAATTTTCTTTCAAACATACAGGATAAAAGTGCCGAATTTTTACTAGCTGGAAGTGTTACAAAAACTTCTCAGATAGAGGGAATTACCCAGGCGGGTATTCCTGGTCTTATACATTTGACTCCAACCCTTGATGGAGAGTTTGTTGACAGTGGGAAACTTTTTTCTCTAAAAGATATAGCACAAACTCCAAAAGGTGTTCCTACTCCTGCTATCATCACCAGGGCTGTTAGAAATTTAACCAAGTTTGATTTTGGGATGCTTGATCTTGGGTTAGTTGTTTTGCCAAAAGTAGATAACTTGTATCAGTTTGATATCAAAGAATCTGAGAGTATTGATAAGGGAGCTGGGATTGATGCAAAAGAGCTTATATCTAAAGGGATCTCTTTTGCTAAAAGTTATAAATGCGAGGATGATTTTTTGATTTTAGGTGAATCGACACCATCAGGCACAACTACAGCTAGAGCAGTGGCACAAACTTTGGGATATGATGTCAAAGATTGTTTTAGTTCTTCTTTTTTAGATGCACCAAAAAGTCTCAAAGATGATGTGATAAAACAAGCTCAGTTTTTGGCAGATAAAGAGAAAGATATTTATGCAAAACTTGGTGTAGTTAGTGATAATATGCTTCTTTTTTGTGCTGGATTTGTAAGCTCTTTTAGTCAAAAATCCAAAGTTATTTTAGCAGGTGGTACACAGATGGCAGCTGTTATGTTGATCATAGATGCTCTTGGACTGTCACACAATGTAAAAAATATTGCTCTTATGACTACCAAATGGGTTTATGAAGATAAACACTCTGATATAAAAGCACTTTTAGAGTTATTGTCTGAACCTATTGATGCTTATTATGCGGATTTTGATTTTTCTGATGCAGATATTGAAGTTTTGAAACTATATGACAAAGGTGAAGCCAAAGAGGGAGTTGGTGCTGGTGGTGCATTGTGTTATGCTTACATGAAGGGATATAGTAAAGAAGAGATTACAAAAGAGGTTCAAAAGGTTTTAGTGGGATGAAAATCCTCTACTATGGTGGGCAAAAGAGTGGCAAAAGTCATCTTGCAGAAGAGAAGATTTTGTCACTCTCTTTAAAAAAACCTGTTTATATCGCTACATATGATGATAGTTATGATGATCATGAAATGCACAAAAAGATTGCCTTGCATCAAAAGAGAAGAGGGGATAGTTTTATCACAGTCCAAGAGCCTTTGATGTTACATGAAGTGGTTAAAGATGGTGGATTTTATTTGATAGATTGTTTGAGTATGTGGATATTAAATCTTTTAGAAAAACAGATCGATTATCAGCCTATTTTAGAAAAGCTTTTAAGTACAGATGCAACGATTGTATTTGTGCTAAATGATGTCAACAGAGGTATTATCCCAGATGGTGCTTTGAGTCGTCGTTATGTTGATCTTAGTGGTGTTATCGGGCAGAGTGTTGCTTTTGTCTGTGATGAAGTATATGAAGTAGTTTTGGGATTGCCAAAGAGGATTAAATGAAGGCATTTTTTGAGGGAGTGTTACTCTCTTTGGGATATTTCTCACAAATTCATTTTCCTTATCAAGTAAAAGAAGTTTCCAAAAAGCATTATGGATTTTTAGCCCTTGGGCTACCTTTTGTTGGATTGGTTCTTGGTGGGATAACGGTTTTACTTTATAAGGTATTATCTTTTTATGTTGATAGTATCTATGGTGGCGTAGTTTCTTGTGTTGTTTATTTTGCTTTATATGGGTTTATCCACCTTGAAGCTATGGCGGATATCATCGATGCTTATTATGCCAAACATAGTGGTAAAGATGTTTATAAGGTTTTAAAAGATCCAAATGTTGGGGCACTTGGTGCTATAGGTACGTTTTCATTTATGATTTTGAAAATAATAGCTATTGTATATCTTTTAAAAATGGCTTTGTTTTGGCAAATAGTTCTAGTCATGGTGTTGAGTCGTTTTATGGCTGTGGTGTTGATTTATAAAAGTAATTTATTTCATACAGATTCAAAGTTTATCTATAAAATGAAAGAAGGTATAGATCAAAAAAATCTCTTCTTACTTAGTAGCATGATTATAGTAGTAACATTTTTTATCAATTCTTGGTTACTGTTTCTTGCTTTGTTTATGACATATTTTCTACAACGTTTTCTTCAAAAAAATATTGGATTTTTAAATGGTGATGGTCTGGGTTTTGTGATTGAGATAGTGGAACTTTTTTTGTTTAATGTTCTGATACTTTTTTGATTTTGGTTTAAGGTTTAATTATTTCTCTTTTTGTCGATATGGTTTATATGACAATGATAAAAGGAGAATATACA
>JALSQA010000243.1 GCA_026985685.1 Campylobacterales bacterium
TTTTAGAGAAAATATGCTTTTAGGATGGGGGTTTATTCTTGTTCCATTAGCAATCATCATCATACTTTTTTATTTTATCAGTGGACAGACACCAGGATTAAAAGCTTATGATTTAAAAATTATAGATAATCAAACAGGAAAAAAGCCATCACTAGCACTAGCAATACTTCGTTTTTTGTATTTTAATGTTGTTCTTTTTACCTTTTTGGGTCTGTTTTTTCCTTTTTTCAGAAAAGATAGACGAGGCATACATGACCTATTAAGCGGTACGTCGATTGTCAATATATGAATAATCGATTTTTTCAAATTTCGGCATTCTTTTTCTTTTATTTTGCCTTAATCGGTGTATATGTTATTTTCTTGCCAAAAATACTACAAAATCTAAGTTATACACCAACACAAATAGGTATCATTTTTTCAATCTCACCATTGATGCGTTTTATCACTCCTTTTTTCTTTTTAAAACATTTCGCATTAACTAGACGAGTATTACACATTTCTTTACTATTTATGCTTCTTTGTATTCCTCTTTTTTA
Source organism: Campylobacterales bacterium (assembly GCA_026985685.1). Lineage (GTDB taxonomy): Bacteria > Campylobacterota > Campylobacteria > Campylobacterales > QNZT01 > QNZT01. The sequence continues at coordinate 537 of JALSQA010000243.1, forward strand.
TATCACTATAAAATCATTTAATTTTTTTATTTTTACAAATATTATTTATGGCATATCCTCTGGTTTAGTATTACCCTACATTGAAACGTATTCCTTACAAATACTTCAAAAAGAAAATTATGGACGTGCCAGACTTTATGGTTCTATCGGGTTTATATTTGTTGCATTGGTATTAGCAAAACTTCTTGATGATAACTATATGGGATTACATTTTGTAGCAGTTACTATTATCGCAAGTGTTATATTCGCTACTATTATTTCACAAGACAAAAAGCACTTCAAAGATGATGTCCCAAAAAAAGAACAAGAACATTTTGATCTACTAAAAAATAGACGATTATGGATAAGTATATTTTTAATGCAAGTTAGCTTTGGTGCATTTTATAGCTTTTTTACGATTTATGAAAGTGATCATGGTCTTTCGTTGACTACTATTAGTTACTTATGGACTTTTGGTGTTATTTGTGAAATAGTACTTTTTTACTTTCAGTCATGGTTTTTGCAATTTAATCTTTTAAAAATCATACAGTTTACACTTTTTGTTACTATCATCAGATGGCTAATACTTTTTATCTTTCCAGATACTCTTGTTGGTGTATACATTTCACAAGCTTTTCATGCCTTTAGTTTTGCTCTTTATCATACTGCGACACTTTCATTTTTGTATCAAAACTACCACAATAAAAAACTTTCAGCTCAGTTTTACTATGGCATTGGATTTGGACTAGGTGGTTTTACAGGCTCACTTATTGCTGGATATTTTTATGGAAAATATCTCTTTTTGGTATCTGCACTTATCTCAGCAATAGCATTTTTATCATTGATATCAAAGAAAAAATAAAAGCTTTTTTGGTATGATATTTTTAATGATTTTTTAAAGGCAGATTATGAAATGGAAAGATAGAAGACGTAGTTCAAATGTTGAAGACAGGCGTGAAAGTTCAGGAAGTAGTGGAGGTGGCGGATTTAATATGCCTTCTTTACAAACACTATTTTTTCTTTATCCAATTATAAAACCTCTTCTTAGAAGCAAGTTTGGATTATTGATTTTAGGTATTGGAGCATTTGCGTACTTTAGCGGGTTCAACCCACTTTCAATCGTAGGTATGGGTAAATCTTCTAATACTCCAACTACAAAAGTACAAAAACAAAAAGATGACCAGGAAGCAGCTTTCATGTCTACTGTTCTAGCAGATACAGAAGATGTCTGGTCTTCTATATTCAGGCAAGCAGGTTACAAATATCAACCACCTAAAATGGTGCTTTATCGGGGAAGTACCCGTAGTGGCTGTGGTTATGCACAGGCACAAATGGGACCTTTTTATTGTCCAAATGATCAAAAAGTTTATGTTGATTTAGGTTTTTTTGATGAAATGAAACAAAAGTTTGGTGCATCTGGAGATTTTGCACAGGCTTATGTTTTAGCTCATGAAGTAGGACATCACATTCAAAATTTACAAGGAACACTCGAAAAAGTAGAGATGGCAAAACAAAGAAGTTATGGCAAAAGTGGCAAAAATGCTCTACAGGTAAAAGTAGAATTACAAGCAGATTGTTATGCTGGTATATGGGCACACCATGCCCAAAAGATGAAACATATGTTAGAAGAAGGTGATATCGATGAAGCACTAAATGCAGCCAATGCTATTGGGGATGATCACTTACAAAAACAAGCTACAGGATATGTTATGCCAGATAGTTTCACACACGGTACATCCAAACAGCGTATGAGTTGGTTTTACAGAGGATTAAAAAGTGGTGATTTAAAAAGCTGCAATACCTTTAACTAAATATATACAAACTATCAAATTATATGTTATAATCCTAAAAATCATTTAAGGATTATAACTATGAAAAAAGTTTTTTATTCTCTTATTGTAGCTTTTTTGTTTATTGGATGTGGCAATTCGCAAGATGCCCCAAAAACAGAACAAACAACATCTCAACAGCCTAAAGTAAGTACCAGACCAGATACAAATACTCTTTCACAAGATAAACAGACAACACCAGTAACAACATCAGAAAATACAAATCCCGCAATAAATAACCAAAACAACACACAAACAACGCCACAAGTCACACCCCAAAATGCACAAGAAA
>JALSQA010000244.1 GCA_026985685.1 Campylobacterales bacterium
TATTGTTGTAAAAGGTGATGAGATTTTTTTAAGCTAAGAATATAAGGGATTTCGTTTTTTTGTGTCCACTTACTTGTGTAGGTGGCTAAGGGTTTGAAAAGCTAAAGTTTTCATTCAAAGGAGTGGAAAGCTTTAGGCTTTTTTGTTTAAGGTTGCTCCAAGAAACTAAGGAACTCTAAAGAAATTAAGCTACCCTCTTAGTTGTCCTTTTCCTCCTGATTAATCCAATCAGAAAAAAAATGCCTAGTCAATAGGGTAACTTAATTTCTTTACAGTCCCTAAAATATATCAACTTCCTTTCGGATCTCTGTTTCTACATTCACAATGCTAGCAAAGTGCTTCATCATTTCATCAGCACCTTCTTGAGACATTAGATTATTCATAAATGCTTCTTGCTTTACTTTCCCACTTAACGATGCAATAGATTCTATTATCAGCATCTATTCCTGAGTCTCTACTGATAAAGCCTTCTGCTTTAGCAATATCAGTATCAATATTTTTTGATAGTTCTTTCCAGTTTTCAAGTTGTCCTTCGTGCAATTCAAAAGATGCAATAATTGTAAATGGATTCATTCTCGCTTATTCCTTTTTGTTTAATTGTAAAAATACTAGGAGCTTGTCCGAGAACCAGATAATTTCGAGATTTTTCTACATATTGTGGTTTGTTTTAAGAAATAACACTATATATGGTATGTAAAAATTGATCATGGCAGTTCTCGGACAGCCACCTAGCACTCCATCAACTAGTTATAAAGGGAAGTTGATATGACATTACTTAACTGATGTTACGCAGTTTCAGATCTTAAAATCTGCAATTGCTCAAAAGCCATCTGTGTTGCCTTGATATAAAGTTTGGCTTTCAGTGCGAATTTATTCAGCCCTTTTTTCACGCTTAAACCTTCTAATCTAGCCGTTGCATAGAGTGACATGAAAATATGATTACTTTGCGTTCTGACGGTTCTAGCAGGTGATTTAGCCATGCTGGTATTCGACTTAATGCTTTTATGGAAGACTTCTACTTTCCACCGTTTTTGATAGATTGTTTCAAGGGTGTCTTTACTGGCGTTTATATCATTACTGATCAGATAGAGTGTCCCTGTACTGCCGTCTTTGTTTGTAAAGAGCTGACGGTGAAAAAGGACAGGAAACGTCAGCCCTTTTACCCATCCTTGCACGGGTCTTTCTGACCATTGAATGGTATCAATACGGGTAAAATGCCCCTTTGCTTTATCTTCTTTTGTCAGTGCAACTAAGCGGTTGCTTTTTAACGCTAATATGAAATATTTTTCTAACGTATGATGGATGGTTTGCATGTTCTCTGCTGAAGAAAACCAACTATCGGCTAAGACGTAGCGCCATTTTAGTTGGTTTTTACAACAAACGGTTAGCATGTCCCTCAATTGCTCATTCTTCGTGATCGTACTTTTTCTCTTTTCTTTCTTCGTTTTTATATCACAAAATTTAATCGGCTTTTTTACCAACTCAAAGGCGACAGGAAGACTCACTTCATTGGCATAATAGAGACAGTTTAAGAGGTTAATACCTTTTACCGAACGACCCACGGTATGATCGTAATGCCAGCAAATCAAATCGTTTTCTTTGCTGTGGGGTTTCTCTTGGATAGTATCATCAAAAATGAGTACACCCTCCTCAGACTCTATTTCTCGTGCTGTTTTCTTAATCACTTTCCAAAGCTCTTTTGACGTGAGATCTTTCTGAGAGAGAAAACGAGTCACTTGGTCATGACTCACGGCATCATCCAAAATAGCGGATAATCCCGTCGCAGTTGTATAGCTAAAAGAGGTGATTAAATAATCAGTGTATAAATCAAAAATATCGGCTTTATTCATACCTTCATATTTTAGTATAAATTTTGCTTACTGCGTAACATCAGTTACTTAATAGTACAGAAGGTCGATAGAAGCGATAAACAGTATTAATATTGTTTTTTGAATTTTTTGATGAATAATAGCTCGCTTTAGATTGGTTATATTTTATTCTTTTTCTCTTATCTTTCCATTGCTTGTACTATAATCCGAAGTTAATCAATGAAAAGCTGATTGCAGAGACAAACAGTTTTTACATACTCATTTTTACAAGAAGCCCATGACCTCTATGAATAATATCTCGGTTTATAAATTAAAAAATATTTCTTTAGCATTATCAGCGACTGTTTTGACCGCATGTTTAATTATGCCTTTAAACGTGAATGCAGATACCAGTTCTTCTGTTGATGCAATTATGGAACAGCTTAAATCCTTCAAAACACAAGCCCCTAAAGTACCCGCTCCAGCTCCTGATGTTAAAGAGAGTAAAGCTGAGGAGAAAACAGTTGTTAGTGAACCAGCTAAAGAAGAAGTGAAAGAAAAAGCAGCGGTAGTAACGAAAACTGTGAATGTAGAAGCAGCGCCCGTAGAGGAAGAAGCAGTCGCAAAAAAAACATCGATGACTGTTGATAATAGCGCGGTCGTCATACCTGAAACACAAAAAACAGTAGTACCTGTTAGTGTTAGTAGTGTTAAGAAGTCAAAAAAACATGCTAAAAAGAGAACCGCAAAAAAAAGAATAACAAAAAAGAAAATAATGAGGCAGGAGTATAAAGCATTTGATAAAGACTATATCTCATTAAT
>JALSQA010000245.1 GCA_026985685.1 Campylobacterales bacterium
GTAGAAGAAATATTGATCTTAATCATATCTTGATAAATAACTTTATCTATGGTCTTACAAACTCTCAAACTTCACCAACAACACCTCAGGGTATGTGGACGGTGACTATGCAGTATGGTAATATTGATCCTACATTTGATGCTTGTAAACTGGCAGAGGGTGCTGGTGCTACATTTATCGGCAGAGAGGCTGTAACTGATCCAAAACGACTTGAAAAAATGTTTGTTAAAGGTTTTCAGCATAAAGGTTACTCATTCTTTGATGTATTTAGTAACTGCCATATCAACCTTGGTCGTAAAAATAAAATGGGTGAAGCTATGGATAATCTTGACTGGATTGATGAGAGAACTGTTGGTAAAAGAAAGTACGATAACATGACTGAAGAAGAGAGAAAAGGTAAATTCCCTACAGGTGTACTTGTAGAAAACACTGAACAAAAAGAGTATTGTGAACTTTATGAAAGAGTGATCGAAGCAGCTCAGGGGAAAGCTCCAAAACTCACTACAAAGGATTTTGAATGAGAAACCAACTTAGATTTACAGGTGTAGGTGGACAAGGTGTTTTACTTGCTGGTGAAATCCTGGCTGCTGCAAAAATCGGTGAAGGCGGATATGGTGTAAAAGCTGCTACTTATACTTCTCAAGTACGTGGTGGTGCAACTGTTGTTGATATTCTTTTGGATGATAAAGAGATTTTATTTCCATATGCTATCGATGGTGAGATTGAGTTTATGCTTTCAGTCGCACAGATCAGTTATGACCAATTCAAAGGTGGTGTTAAAGAGGGTGGTATCATCGTAGTTGATCCTAACCTTGTTCACCCAACTGATGAAGATAGAGCTAAATGGAAAATCTATGAGATACCTATCATCGAAATAGCGAAAAAAGAGGTTGGAAATGTTGTAACACAATCTGTTGTAGCACTTGCAATAGCTTTAGAGATGACGCATGTAATGGATGCAGATAAAGTACTTGAAACTATGAAAAGTAAAGTTCCACCAAAAGTTTTGGATGCGAACCTGAAAGCATGGGAATTAGGTACAAGCTATGCTAAACGTGCATTAGCGGGTGAAACATTCGTTGAAGCGTAATCTTTTGAGGACTTATAGTTTTTATAAGTCCTCCGCTCTCTAAAATTTCACTTTTTTTTGCTACAATATAAGACCTGCATTTTACAATGAGATTTGTATAGTTTAATACTTATTGTAAAATGTGAGTAAAAATAAAAAAGGGATTTAGTGCTCAGTTTTATCAAAGATATCGAACTTCCATTTAAAATACCAACTCCCGATAAAACAATCAAAATAGCCATAACAGGTTTAAGCAGAAGTGGTAAAACTGTATTTTTAACTTCACTTATAAACCAACTGATTGCAAATGATAAACTTAGCTATCTAAATGAAAAATTAGGGCGTACTTTTATTGCAAGATTGTTACCTCCTGATAGTGTATATGTCCGTTTTGATTATTATAGTAAGATAAAAGCTTTTAGACTAAAACAGCCTAAATGGCCAAAAGCAACTAGATCTGTCAGTAAAACTACTTTACAGTTGGAATTTAAAAGTGAGTATCGCTTTTTGGAAAATCAAATTATAAATATTGAACTAATCGATTATCCTGGTGAATGGTTGATGGATCTTAGTATGTTAGATCTTGATTTTAAAGAGTGGTCTGCTCAAATGTTAGAGTTGGCATATGAAGATAAGCGTAAAGAGTTTGCCAAAGAGTGGCTGGATTTTTTAAAGGGTGTAGATTTGTATGGAGAGTGCAGGGATGAATATATAGATGAACATCTTCATGATATGTATAGCGAATATCTAAAACGTTTACACTATGGTGGATTTAGTTTTGTGCAGCCTGGCAGATTTTTAGAACCTGGGGATATGAAAGATGATCCATTGTTGCTTTTTTGTCCATTGCCTGCACCTGTTGGTGTGGTGCATGAAAATTCACTCTATGCAGCATTTGAGCGTAAATATCAACAATATATTGATGAAGTAGTCAAAAGATTATACTTGGAACATTTTCAGTCATTTGATACGCAAATCATTTTGGTGGATCTTTTAAAGACATTAGAAAATGGATATGATATATTTGAAGATATGCATTTAAGTTTTAAACATATTTTAAAATCTTTTACTTATGGTAGCAATAATTTTTTAAAGCGATTTTTCAATCCACAGATAGATAAAGTAATATTTGCAGCAACCAAAGCTGATCATATAGCCCAGTCACAACATAACCAATATAAAAAATTATTAGAGATGCTGGTATGGGACTTGAAAAAAGAGTTGGATGTCAGACATATTCAAACAGAAGTGACACTCATAGCAGCGGTTAAAAGTACCTATGATGTTAAGGCAAAAGTTGATGGAAAAGTTGTTGATTGTGTGAGAGGAATAGTAGAGGGGGAAAAAGATTTTTCAACACATTTCCCTGGAAATTTACCTAAGTATACAAGTGATGAATCATTTTGGAAGGAAGCTAACTTTCATTTCACAAAATTTCAACCACGTTCATTTCCTATGCGTGACAATCATGCAACAGATCATATTCGTATGGATAAATTATTATATAGCATTTTGAAGGATCATGTATGAATCGTATAAAACCTGGACGAATTGATGATGAAAATATAATCGAAGAAGACAATAGCGATGAAAAGAGTAAAACATTAACGCCTACTAGAGTTGATGAGGAAGAGGTTATAGAAGAGATTGTCCAAGAGGAGAAGAAACGTTTAACATCTCTAAGAGGTATTGGTGCTTTTGCCCAGAAAAGTATGGTTGTTCTTGGTCTGTTGTTTGGTGTCATGATTACAGGTACACTTTATGATGCGACATCTACAGCTTCATCTATGATGCAAAATGCTCCTGTTGTTGGTGTCTTTTATCTAGTGATGCTTTTTTCTTTACTTGGGATACTTGGTTATGGTATTTTTAAAGAGATGCTAGGATATCGAAAGATCAAAAGAATTGATACAATTCAAAAAGAGGCACAGGAAGTCAAAACCAAACCCAAAAGAGTTCGTGCATTTGCACAAAAAATCATCTCAATGTATAAAGACCATGAAGATGAAGAGATAGCACAAAGGGTCAGAGCTTTTGAAATAGAGTTGCCCACTTTACTAGATGAAGAAGTTTTGCCTAGACTCGAAGAGGTAGTTTTATCAAATATGGATGAAAAAGCCAAAAGAATTATCACAAAATATGCAAATCAAACAGCATTATCTACGGCTATTAGTCCAGTTGCTATTATTGATGCGATATTGATACTTTCAAGAAGTCATGTGATGGTAAAAGAGATTGCAACGGTGTATGATTTGAAACCAAATTTTTTGGCAGAGATGGCACTTGTAAAAAAAGTATTTATGACGATGGCATTTGCAGGGGTGACTGATATTATGTTGCATCACTCACATGATATTCTTGGTGCATCTGTACTCTCAAAAGTATCTTCTCATGGTGCACAAGGTGTTGCAAATGGTATCTTGACAGCACGGATTGGACTTAGTACGATAAAAGCTTGTCGTCCTATCGCTTTGACAAAAAAACAGGATGGTTTTTTCAAAAATATTTTGAAGATGATTACCAAATCTCTGTTTTCTTCTAAAACTTAAGTAAAATTATCCGATATATTGCCAAGAACACTATAAAAGGAAACATCTTGGCATTAGATATACCAAATACAAAAATAGCTGATAAAATAGATGATTTTGATCAAATGAAACAAAGTAGTGATGTAAAAAACATTTTACTCATTACCCAAAACAATCTTGATCTTGATCTTATCAAAAAAACATTAGAGCGTATGGGTGAACTTAAAATTTATGAAGCAGGTAATTTAAAAACAGCTTTTAATATTGCTAAAACTATTCAAATTGATTTGATTATCGTTGATGATAAATTACCAACAGCAAAGGGATTTGAAATCATTGACAGGTTTAATAATAAGTCAGCAATGAAAAAAGTTCCAAAGATATTACTCATATCTAAAAGTTTTGAAAAAGATCGTTATGAACATTATTATGATACAAACCTGGATTTTATGCAAAAGCCCATAGATGTGATGATACTAAAAGCCCGTGTTCATACACTCTTCAAAAACATGCATACAAAACATGAAAACTCAGTTTTTGAAGACATGATAAATTCAAAGATAGATCAAGCAAAATCTTTTTTGACAATATACAAAAGTTTTATGAATATTGATGAAAATATTTTATTTATTTATGACTTTAATAAAAATAGGGTACTTGAAGCTAATGATAATTTTAAACGATTTTTTCATGATAAAGAGATATTTAATAAAATCATAGCAAAAGATAAATTTATCAAAAAGTTTGTTCCATATATGGAGGATTCAAATTATCTCAATCGTTATAAGCCTAAACAGTGGATAGATATCATAAAAGCAGCACAGGGGTTTACTCTTGGGATTAAGATAAAGAAAAAAGATACTTTTTATAGTTTTAGTGTTTTATTTAGAAAAATTGAACTTATCAATGAAGATATGTATATCATCAAACTTCTAAACAATCAGCAATTTTTGACAACTGATACTTCAAAAAATGTCGATAAATGTAAAAATAATGTTAATAAAATGTTATTAAAACTCAAAAATGAGTTGTATAAAGAGGAAGATGACAGAGAGTATACAAAAATATTTACATTTTTAAAAGATATCTCAAAAGAGATAAATGAAGATGATCAAGAGAGTGTATTGGATGTTAATATCTATAAACATCATGAAATAAATGCTTATTTTGTGATAGCTTCTTTGTTAAAAAGATATGCTCAAAACAAATCACTATATCTAAATGGAAATAAAGTAACAAATTCGCTTGAAGAGAATCAAGAGCAGTTTTTTATGAAAATAGATGCAGATGCTTTAAAAAATAGTGTAAAGGGGATTATAGATAGCTATTTTACAGCTCCTGTTGCTTATGACAAACGAAAAATTTATATCTCTTTATATACGATAAATAATCATCTTGATATAGAGATCAAAACCAGTGATCGTAAAGAGAAGCCAAAAGACTTATCTATGTTTGATAAAATTCTAAAAAAGAATGATTTGACATTTTCAAATGATCACAAAGATGATATTATGCCAAAACGAGTACAAAGTGCTCTTGATCAGTTAAAAGCAAATGTCAGACAAGTATCAGGAAATGGGCATACGATTTTTATTATTTCAATACCTTTAAATAAAAAAGTTAAATAATTTAGCTATATTTTATAAAAAATTTAATATAATACTCTTTAAGTATAAGATTTTTAACTTTTAAGGCTATTATATAGATGAAAACCTATAATATCAGATATAGAAGTCATGATAAATTGCATGACTTCTTATATACTAACGAAATTGTTGATTCTTCTGATATATTGATTCAAATATTTTCATATGAATTAAACACAAATAAGATCAAAGAAATCGTCAGTCAACTAAAAAACCTTTTGCCTAGTGCAAAAATAATAGGAACTACTACTGATGGCGAAATACTCGATGGTCGTATTTTAACAAAAGATATTGTATTGAGTTTTACTCTTTTTGAACATACTAAACTTACATCAAAACTTCTCCCACTAGATAATGATAGTTTTGCAATAGGTCAAAAGCTAGTAGGAAGTATAGTAAATGAAGATACCAAGGCTTTGATAGTATTTGCTACATCCAAAGAATTAAATGCACAAAATCTGCTACAGGGGATATGTAGTGAATGTGGTGAAATTGTTGTTTCTGGTGGCTTGAGCGGAGATCGAGGGAGTTTTCAAAGTGGTTATATTTTTGATAATGATGAAATTAGTGATTATGGGGTAGTAGCAGTAGCTTTGAGTTCTGAAAATCTTCATGTTTCAAACTTATCTACATCAGAGTGGGAACCAGTCGGACGTGAGTTTACTATCACAAAATCTAAAGACAATAGACTTATTAGTGTTGATAAAATGTCTGTTAGAGAACTTTATGCTAAATACCTGGGAGAAGAGATCGCAAAACAGTTACCATTGAGTGGATTGCAGTTTCCTTTTGTCCTAAAAAGTGATGATCGTTACTTAGTAAGGTCTATACTGTCAGATCCTGGGGATGGTTCTATGCTTTTTGGTACAACTATGCCAGAGGGAGAAAAAATCCAGATAGGCTTTGGTGATGCTAAGACTATGTTGCAAAATTCTAGAAATATTGTGAAAAATTTAGGTACCTTTGGTGGTGAGAGTACCTTTGTTTATGGATCTGCTGGAAGGCGTAGATTTTTAAAGCAATATGCTCATTATGAGATTGAATCTTTCACTCAACTTGGAGCGGTGAGTGGTTTTTATGGGTATGGAGAATTTTGTGCAAATGGCAAAGATTCACTGTTTTTAAATCAAAGTGTTTCTGTATTGTCTATGAGAGAATCTTCAACTCCACTTACAAAAGAGATTCATTTTAAAGAGATTCGTCATGCAAATGATGATTTGCAAATCATGCGAGCACTCAGTCACATAGCAAAAATCTCTGCACATGAACTTCAGGAGTTAAATCAAAAGTTAGAAGCCAGAGTAAAAGAAGAAGTACAAAAAAATAGAAAAAAAGATGGGATCTTGATACACAACTCTAAACTTGCACAAATGGGAGAGATGATGAGTCTCATAGCCCATCAGTGGAGACAACCGCTAAATGCAATAAGTGCAACTTCTACTGGACTTCATGTCAAGATAGAGTTAGGTCGTTATGATGAAGACTTTTTTCTCTCCTCTTTGAATAAGATAGAAGAGTATGTTAAACATCTATCGACAACAGTTGATGATTTTACAAATTTTTTCAAACCTTCCAAGCGAACACACGAGACTGATTGTGCCTTTATTATCGAGAGAGCTTTGTTTATATTATCTGCTTCTCTTAGTAAAAACAGTATCGATGTAAGAGTAGAAAACAATAGTGATACAACTTTTACAACTTATCCAAATGAAGTGATTCAAGTGGTGATAAACTTAGTTAAAAATGCAGAAAACATTTTGCTAAAAAGAGAGATTAAAAATCCCCAGATTACAATCTCAGCTTATGAAAAAGAAGATAAACATATAATCGAAGTAAGTGATAATGGAGGGGGAATAGAAGAAGATATCATCGAAAAGATATTTGAACCATACTTCACAACCAAAAATCATGAAAGTTCAACAGGTCTTGGCTTATATATGTCTAAGTTTATTATCCAGGAGAGTTGCAAGGGTAGTTTGGTTGTCAAAAACGATCAAAATGGTGCGTGTTTTACAATCACCCTTTAATCTGTGCTTTAGTATAATCTCTTGATTTTTAAAATATAATCTTTTTTATCGACTCTTTGTTATTTGCTTTGTGTTAATAGATAAAGGTTATAGTTTTATACTTTATAAATTTAAAAAGAAGGAAAATATATGAAAAAATTACTTTTAGGTTCTGCTGTAGCAGTAGCTTTACTTGCAGGGACAACACTGAGTGCAAAGACATATGCGACTGTAAATGGTCAAAAAGTTGAAGATAAAGATATCGCAGCTATTTTACAGGTTATCCCTGGTGCTTCATTTGACAAAATGAATAAAGAACAACAAAAAAAGATTATCGAGCAAGCAGTAGAGAAAAAACTTCTAGCTGAAAAAGCGGTCAAATCTGGTATAGAAAAAGATCCAAAATATATAGAGACATTAAATAGCATGAAAAAAGATTTGGCTCTTGAAGTATGGATGAAAAAACAATTTGATAACGTAAAAGTTGATGATAAAGAAGTTAAAGATTTTTATAACAAAAACATCAAAATGTTTAAACAACCAGCAACAGCAAAAGCAAGACATATCTTAGTAAAAACTAAAAAAGAAGCACAGGCAATTATCAATGAGTTAGCAAAAGCTAAAGATAAAAAAGCAAAATTTATAGAATTAGCAAAGAAAAAATCAACAGGTCCTAGTGCTGCAAATGGTGGTGATCTTGGTTGGTTTGATGCAAAAAGAATGGTAAAACCATTTAGTGATGCTGCATTTAAACTTAAAAAAGGTGACTATACAAAAACACCAGTTAAAACACAATTTGGATATCATGTAATCTTTCTTGAGGATAAAAAGAAAGCAGGAAGTGTATCTTTAGAAAAAGCAAAACCAAATATTATTCAAAGTTTGAAAGTAAGAAAATTTCAAGAGCAAATGAAAAAAACAGCTAAAGAACTCAAAGCAAAAGCCGATATTAAAATCAAATAGTTTTAACAAATAAAGGAAAACATATGGGCACAAAGATTTTGGATGTAGTTGAAGCAGGCGTTGTTACTGGTGATGATGTAAGTAAAGTATTTCAAATTGCAAAAGAGGAGGGCTTTGCTCTCCCTGCTGTAAATGTTGTAGGAACTGACTCGATAAATGCTGTTTTAGAAGCTGCAAAAGTTGTTAATTCTCCAGTTATCATACAGTTTTCTAATGGTGGCGGTGCATTTTATGCTGGAAAAGCTTTGGATAACACAGATGAAAAAGCAGCTATATTAGGAGCCATCAGCGGTGCAAAACATATCCATACTTTGGCAAAAGCATATGGTGTTCCTGTTATTTTACACACAGATCACGCTGCCAAAAAATTACTTCCCTGGATTGATGGATTACTTGATGCGAGTTTTGAGCATTTTCAAAAGTATGGTACACCTCTTTTTAGCTCACATATGCTTGACCTTTCAGAAGAACCACTTGATGAAAATCTCTCTATTTGTGAAGAGTATTTAGAGCGTATGGATAAAATGGGTATGACTTTGGAGATAGAGCTTGGTATCACAGGTGGAGAAGAAGATGGTGTAGATAACTCTGGTGTTGATAGTTCACTCCTTTACACACAGCCCGAAGAAGTTTGCCAGGCATATGAAAGACTTAGTAAAATAAGTGACAAATTTACAATAGCAGCATCTTTTGGTAATGTTCATGGTGTTTATAAACCTGGTAATGTTTCACTTCAGCCAAAAATCTTGGATAACTCTCAAAAATATATTCACGAAAAGTTACAAACTTCAAGTAATAAGCCTGTAAACTTTGTTTTTCATGGTGGTAGTGGAAGCAGCCATGAAGAGATCCAGGAAGCCATAAGTTATGGTGTTATCAAAATGAATATTGATACAGATACACAATGGGCATTTTGGGATGGTGTACGTGGATATGAAGCTAAATATCATGACTATCTACAGTCTCAAATCGGAAATCCTGAAGGTGAAGATAAACCAAATAAAAAATATTATGATCCAAGAAAATGGCTAAGAGAAGGTGAAAAATCTATGGTTGAGAGATTAAAAATCGCTTTTGAAGATCTTAACTGTATTGATAGAAATTAAATATCTTCTCTTAAACCAGGGAAGAGGAAGACTTTGTATACTATATGGGATCAAAGTCTTCATTTCCAAAAAAAATCTCACTCTTATAATATAATCACTTCCAAAAATTAATTAACTTTTTTAATATAATTCAAATAATTTTATAATATACTAATAATATTAAATTATTTGAATTATTTATTATTAAGGACATACTATTTTAATACTTCGTTTTTTTATGGTGTTATTTTTAATGACACTGTATCTCTTTGGAGAAAGTGTAACTGTATTACCTACACAAGGTCATACAGGAGATGATTTCTCTTTTACTGTGACACTAGATTCTACACAAGAGAATCAATATGAAAGCATCTATTTGCGAATCTATGAAAATAATGGTGATTATTATGACTATAAGTTAGACGAGTCATCAGAAAATATTTACAAATTGACATTTGCAGTGGATGAAGCCTCTCAAAATAAAGCCTTCATCATAGGTATGCAAGATTTTCATGGACAAATGCACTGGCAAACAGTTAAACATTTTTTTTCTGTATCAGATGAGGTTGATTTTGATACTAAAAAACTTCCTTCAGATGGCATAAAAGTTAGTGAAATGTATGTAGATGAAGTTATGAAAAATGTATTAAATTGTCTCGATCATAAGCGAGGCTATACAGTTTGGAATGGTGTGAAACATTATGGTTGCTGGGTAAGTGGTAGAAATACCTACTGTGCTAGATTTGTGCGTATGTGCTTTGGAGAAGCGAGAAAATATGGCACTGCAATTCAAATGTATCGACACTATAAAAGAGAATCACTCATACAAAAAAAAGAGATACCACCACAAGGTAGTGTAGTATTTTACAAAACAAGAAGCGGATTTGGTCATGTCGGCATAGCCGATGGCACTGGAGGATTATTTTCAGCTGCAAGCTATGTCAAAGGTGTTAAACACGATGATGTTTTTACCTCACGTGCAAAATATCTAGGATATGTAAGTGCATTTGATTTTAAAGAGTTTTATTAGCTGAAATTGTAGCATTTTATACTAGAAGCGGAGACTTTTTTAAATCTTATTCCCAATGTAGACATTGGGAATGAGGAAAAGGTATATTACTTTTCTAGTGCTATTTCTAACACTTCTTCGATTTTATTTACTCCGATGATTTCCATAGCATTTTTTACACTATCTGGGATTTCGTCGAGGTCTTTTTCATAGTTTTTCTGAGGGATTATGGCTGTTTTTATTTTGGCTTTGTATGCGGCTATGAGTTTTTCTTTTAGTCCTCCTATTGGAAGTACTTTTCCTGTTAGTGTCAGCTCTCCTGTCATT
>JALSQA010000246.1 GCA_026985685.1 Campylobacterales bacterium
TGCATCAAGCATAGAGATCAACAGACAAAAGAAAAATAGAATTTTTAAGAAAAACAAATTATCTAACCTTATGAGAATATATTTTATATATATTAACAAAATATCCATATAATTCATATGAAGTGAAAATTTCAAATCTTTCAAAACTTAAAACAAAAAATTTCTTTTCTCAATCCTCTTTTTACATATAAAATTATGTTATAATACTTTATGATATTTTTTTTAAAAGGAGATGCAGTGAAAATATTATTAATATTAGTTTTTATGATAAGTATAATTCATGCCAGACATTTTTCCCTAACCGGTACCGTCGTATCTGATAACCAAAAGATGATAGGTGCCAGATATATGGGATATGTTAAAAAAATATATTTTGAAATCGGCGATAAAGTTTACCGTGAAGATACCCTCTTTGAGATGGAATCAGCAGAATTTGACATCATGAAAAACCAGGCAGATTTAGCACTTGAACAAGCCGATATCATGGTAGATATGTATCGTACAAGATTAGATACAATCAGAAGAGAAAAACTACGTTTAAAACATAAAGGAAAAAGTGCTGATATTGATTATCTAAAAAATCTTGACATCACCGCCGATAATGTTTCAGCAGGATTGACTGCGGCTAGAGCTTTGGTAAAAAATGCAACAGTAAAAGTTAAACAAATGGCAACTATATCTGATTACCTTGAAGTCAAAGCCCCAAATGACGGTATCATCGTTGAAAAACGAATACGTGTAGGAGATTTGATAGCTCCTGGTATGCTTACAATGGTGATTGTTGATTTGAAGCACTTAGAGATCGAAGCACAAGTAGCAGAATCAGATTTACTAAAAATCCACAAAAGAACAAAAGTAGCCGTTGATATTCCTTCTATGAAATACAAAGTCAAAGGGCGTGTAAAATCAATAGTCCCAAGTGCAAACCCCATGGCACACACATTTACAGTAAGAATCAAATTTAAACAAAACCCAGAAGTACCTATCTATCCAGGAATGTACGCGAAAGTGAGAATAGAATACGAATAAAATCGTGCTAAATTTCTCCAGCTCTACCATTATTGGAAACGACGGCTTTAGCCTCGTCTGGCTGTTTATTATGAATTTTATTGCCACAAGATGTTTGAAACTGTTAAGATAACGACTTACTTTAGAAACCAGTGATATTATGCAAGAATTATTTTGACATAATTTTAACTTATTTATCTCCAACGAGACTGTGAAAGAACTCAACCACAACAAAAGTTATTGGTTATCACCTGACACTATTTCCTTTATTCTTCTGGTTTATGATCTGGATGTAGCCACATCATAGCTTTTGTATTGTCCATCAGTACAGGGATAAAAAATAGTGAAACTACAGTTGCAGCCATGCTACCAAAGATCAGTGCCACTCCCAAACCTCCAAATATAGGATCAGTTGCTAACAATAAACTACCCAGAATAATAGCAACAGCAGTCAACATGATAGGTTTTGCTCTTGTAGCGGTTGCAACGGCTATGGCTCTTTTTTTATCCATTCCTTTTGCTATCAATGATCTTGAAAAATCAATCAACAACAAAGAACTTCTGGCACTTATTCCCATCAATGAGATAAAACCGATCAATGAAGTGGCTGTTAGAAAAAAGTTAGTATCTGTAAAATAAAGCTGAATTTTATCTGTCACCCAGTGCCCGGCAATTACACCTATGATAGAGAGAAAACTTCCCGCCAGAACAATTCCACTTAAAGCAAATGATTTATAATAAACCACCATCAACAAAAACATCAAAACCAAAGCAGCGATAAAAGCACCGCCTAGATCTCTGAAAGTATCAAGAGAAACTTTCATTTCACCATCCCAACGAAGCAACATTTTTTCATCATTTTTCTTTGAGATTAAATTCAAATCAAACATATAAGTTGAAATTCCAGGAACTTTAGTGACATTAAATTCATCACTCAAAACTTTTAGCATCTCATCTCTGGCATCAAGAAGTGGATAGACTTGACTTACCATGTCACACTCAGCAGTGATAGTGACCATATTTTGAAGGTTTTTACGAAAGATTGTCGGACTTGACTGAACTTCTTCTACATGAACAATCTCTTTGATAGGGATCATCATGCCACGACGGTTCATCAACTTCAAAGATGATAATTTTTGCTCTAGTGCATCACGGGAATTACTTCCAAACCGATGTGATTTTTCACTTAACCTGACAAAGATAGGGATTTGATCTTGTTGGTTTCGTGTATTTTTTACAGCTATTGGCATCCCTTTAAAAGCCAGATAGATGATTTGATTTACCTGTTCTACACTTAAACCACTACGGATAATCTTCTCTTTATCAGGTACTAATTCATATTTTGTAAATAAAGTATCTTGCATGATATCTACATCTACTAAGCCATTGGTATGCTTTAAAATTTCAGCAATCCTTTTTGCTGTATGACGCATCAATGAAGCATCTTTACCAAATAGTTCTACAACGATTGTTGCTAAAGTTGGTGGACCTGATGGCATTTCTATAAATTTTATCACCGTACCATCAACAACACTGCCACAACGCTCTTTGATCAATGGACGCATACGGTGTACCATCATGTATGTTGGTTCATCACGAGTATGTTTATCTG
>JALSQA010000247.1 GCA_026985685.1 Campylobacterales bacterium
TATGGAGTGAACAAGAGGCAATATCTTCATGCTAAATTTATCAAAAACAAATTCATCATAAGCTTCATATTCAACAATCTCCAGCTTATATCCAAGATCACAACTACTCACACCAAGTGCTACATCCAAAAAAGCTTTTAAACCTTTTGGACCATAAACACGCAAAGGTAAAAGAGCATCATCCATCTTTTTGGAAGCCAAAAGCCCAGGCAAACCATAGAAATGATCTCCATGAAGATGTGTGATAAAAATAGCCTCTAAGCGTCCAATTTTCAAAGAAGAGTGAAGCAGTTGAAACTGAGTTCCTTCACCACAGTCAAAAAGATACCAGCTTCTCTCTTGATCAAACTCCACACCAATAGCACTCAATCCTCTCTCTTTGGTTGGTTTACCCGCACTTGTTCCTAAAAATGTAATCTTCAAAGATCACTTCCCTTTTGCCATGATTTCCTCTTTGAGTGTTGTTTTATTTATCTTTCCAAAGTGTAAGGGGATACTTTTTTTGTAAACTATTATTGTGGGAATCATATAGTTTGGTAAATGTTTTTTAAGCTCAAAGATGAGTTCATTTTTGGCTATTTCACTTGATGTACTATATACCAAAGCTATCTCTTCTTCTATCATTTCATTTTCCACACCAAAAACAGCACACGCATCTATCTGAGAGATATGCTCATGTATGACTCTCTCTATCTCCGCTGGACTTACTCTATAACCGCTTGTTTTGATCATGTCATCTTTACGTGAATGAAAATAGATATAATCTTCTTCATCTTTATAAACATAATCTCCACTAGCTACTACAATTTCATCAGTCAATCCACCCTCTAAATCAATCACCTTTTCTAATATCTTGATACTTTTAAATCTGATATTTGTATCTTCTGGGCTATTCCAGTAACCTTTATAGATACAGGCTCCTCTGTGTATCAACTCCCCTACTTCCCTGGCTTTACAAGCTTCTCCTTGTTCATTTATGATAAAAAGCTCTACATCAGGGATGGCTTTACCTATGGATGTTGGGCGTATTTTGATCTGTTTTGGATCAAGATATGCAGACCGAAATGCTTCTGATAATCCATGCATAGAAAAAAATGTCGCTTTTGGAAAATACTTTTCTACATCTTCAAGCATTTTAGATGTCAGTTTCCCACCAGAAGAGGTGATAATCCTTACTCTTTCTAACTGTTTTGGAGTAGGAAGTCTATGAGGATCATCATCAAACATTTGAGTGATATCTATAGGCATTATCGGCAATACACTTACTTTATCCCTCATCAAGTGTAGAAAAAAATCTGAAGGCAATACAAGTTTATGTATAGCTAAAGTAGCACGTTTGTAAAGCATACAAAAGATTTGATTCAATCCATAATCAAGATTAAAAGATAGTGTTCCACTGATGATATCAGACTCTTTTAAATCAAGATATTTACTCACTACTCTAGCACCATCTATCAAGTTTCTATGAGTGATAACAATCCCCTTTGGCAATCCAGAAGCTGCAAAGCTATAAGTAATCACCGCATTATCAAAACTCTTGACTGTGGTTTTAAAATTTTCACTGTAGTATTTATAAATCTCTTCAAAAGATATACTCTCTTTGTCTATAGATTCATAAGTAATCACTTTTCCTTCAAAGTTTGCTTCTTTTATTCTCTCCACTTTTGTCTTATCTGTTATGATACATTGAATATCACAATCTTTGACTATATATTCAACTTGTTCTGGTTTTAAAAATCTTGTAATAGGTACAAATATATATTCAGTAGACAAAAGTGCTAATATCGCTATAACTTGTTCTATACTTTTGTTAGAATAGATACCAACACGACTCCCTTTTTTAAGATCAAGTTCACTAAGATAGTGGGCTATTTGATTTACTTTTTTAAATAATTCTCCAAAACTAAGGGAGCGTTCATTATGAATAAGTGCAATTTTATCACTATGTGTCTGACTTGAAATCTCTAACAAACTTCGTATACAATTAACTGACATCTTTTATCCCTTTAACGTAGTGTCCATATTTCATACGCCTTATCTACCACAACAACTGGTATCTGCGTATAACCTAATATCTTCTTATATACAAAATGCATAATACTCTCTATATCTTCATCACTTAATACTTTTGTAATACCTCCGGTAAATACAATACTTTTCAACCTCTCCAGATGTAGTGTGATATATCCTTTATGTTGTGCAGAAACTTTATACAAAACCAAAAATATAGATAACTGCATCAATACTTTAGTCGCTTCTTCACTCTTCTCATCGAGTATATTTTCTGTAACATTTAGATAATTTAAAAGCTCATAAACAAATTCATTATTTTTTGCACTAAAAACCAAACTCTCCCGTGATTTATAAACACCTAGTTTTTTAAAAACAAGACGATCATAACCACCTTCTAGTACCATATTGTCTGCAACTAAATCTGTACTATAATGTATATCGGTCGTTGCTCCTCCAATATCCACCAATATAAAAGGATCAACCACATCACAAAAATTTTTGTGAAGATTTGAAAGGGTCTGGTTTACGATATATGGAGTTGAGTAGATTTGGTTACTTGTGATTTTATATAACTCTTTTATATCCTCTTTGCCGATAATATCAGCTTGATAAAGATTGGTTAAATACTCTTTTAAATCATCTTCTTTTACATGAAGTTTATCTGTTATTATATTTGGCAGTATCTTGATATTTTTAATACTTTTTTGTAAATATTCTACATTTGCACTACTACCGCAATAGACGATATTTGAATAATTTAATCTTTGTAAATATTCCAGTAAATCAGTATCAAATATATTTTCAACACTATCAATACCTCCTGTAACAATTACAACATCTATCAAATCAGTAGGAATAGGATACTCTTTGATATTTGGATAAAGCACTGTATCTATGATGTTTATACCTGAATTATAAGCGATATTTGTTGCATATTTAAGACTAAATGAATTTGTCAGACCAACTATAAGCGTGCTAAGTCCTCCATTTGCAGAACTGCAAATCAATATATCATCTTTGGAATATCTCTCGATGACACTGGAGCATTTTTCTTCTAAATCAAGAGCGATATTTTTATCAAAATTTCTAAAATACTGCCTGATTTCATTACTATCTTTGATCTTAAAATATGTACTTCCTACATCTATATAGAGTTTACTCATAACATAATCCCGATATCTTTTATGATTTGATCTACAAGGGCATTTTTATCATCACCCACACTAAGTTTTTCCCTCTCAAAACGAAAACTTTTCTCTGAAAGAGGAAGATCACCTTTGTCATAAATACGAATATTTCCTTTCTTATCACGTACGGTAATCACTTTGTTATTGTTTATGATATGAGGAGAAAATGGTATCTCGATATGACCTTTTTTGATAGCATTAAAAACTTTTCGCCAAAGAGTATCTGCACTATCATTAAAGACCGCCTCTAAGATTTCATCTACTTCACGACTTAGATTTTCCTCTTCCTCTTCATCTGTGATTTGGGGTAATGCACGAAGTATTCCTAATGTATACTGCACTTTTGAAACAGCAGAAGCATTAGACTCTTTAGTCGGTATACCAAAAGCTTCATCCCTGGTTTTGGTGATAATTTTATCTGCTCCAACTAATCCAGCTATAACTGTACTTGTAGTGATCAATGACTCTGAATGTTCTTTATTTCTGGGAAATGCTCCCATCCATTGATGATAAACCAGATTGATCATGGCATCACTATATCCTAACTGATCAGCATACTTCCTTGAGAGTTTTTTGATCACATTTGCCGTCACGATATCTTGCAAAAATGAACCAGATTGAGAAAAGCTTACAGAAAAAGATTTCACACCCTCTTCTAATGAAAGTAACATTTCAATAATCTGAATCACTATGACTATTGCAGGAGGTTGCAAGGTCGCACTAAGAGGTCCAAAAGATTCACGATTGATTGGTTCATTTAACTCGGAGTACTTTGCACAAACTTTTTCAACATATTTCCAATAAATAAAAGCTTTATCAAGTGGAAAATTTTTAGAATATGGCAAGAGATAAGTAATAGGACCACCCTCAATCTCAAAAATTCCACTTGCCAGGGCAATCTCAACCAAAAGCCTGGCATCTGGTGTACCATGACGTAGACTTACTGGTGTATTAAAATGTACCATCATTTTACGTGTTGTTCTATATCCATGATTTATAAGTGGATAACCATTTAACATATCAACATCATTTTCTTCTGATAAACGTAACATTTTCTGAGCACTGGCATAGTCATTTAACCTGGTATTGCTATCAATCGTTAGTGGTAAGATATCTACACCAGCATTTTTAAACTCATCGTAAAGTTTAAAAACTTTATCATAAGTAGGAAAACCACCTCTTGGCTGTACTAAAATCTTATCTTGCTTTTTGAAACGATGAGAGATAAAAAGATCTTTACTCGCACTTTTGATAAATGACTCTACCTCTGCAAAATCAAAATGATCAACATAGGCATTGTTTAGTATCGCTTCACGTTCACGCTGCAATAAACTCATCATAACCTCTCTTTTGCAAAGGACTCTAAACGATCTAAGCCTTCATTTAAATCAACTTGATGAAAGACTAAATCAAAACCATATGATTTGAACTTAGGAATAATTACCTCTTCTTTTACCTCACCTACAGCAAGATTTCCACCTATTACAAATATCACATCTTTAAGAGAATACTTACTCTTTAAAACAGGAAGATCACGTGACCAACCCTCTGCCTCACCATTAAGCGAAGAGATCAAAACCACATCAGCATCTGTTTCAACAACTGCATCAATAAACTCTTCAAGGTAGGTATTTACACCAAGATTAAAAACTTCAAAACCACGTTGATTCAGAGATATATCTATCAACCTATTTGCAACAACATGAACATCATTGCCAACAACACCCGTTACAACTTTCATGCACTAACCTTTATATAAAAGCATCATGTTAGCGGATATTTGGTTAATTAGTATACAATTACACTAAAAAAGGATTTTCATGACGTTTCAAACAGCTGACCTATGCGACCAATACCCAGATCTAGTACAAGTTGTAAAACCTTCACTACAAAATTTTGGAGGTGCTTCATCTATCCAAGGTAAAATAACAACAATAGCTTTGGATGAGGACAATAGCGACCTTGTAAAACTTCTACAGACACAAGGTGAAGAACGAATCGTTATTGTCGATGCAAAAGGAGATTACTGTGCTATTGTAGGAGATACACTAATGGGATATGCAAAAGAAAATAACTGGAGTGGTATCATCGTAAATGGTTATGTAAGAGATATTAAAAATACAAAAGACATTGAAGTTGGATTATGGGCATTGGGCACATGCCCTAAGAAAAGCCGTAAAAAAGCTCCATCCCAAAAAGCTATAACAGTAAACTTTTTAGGTGTCAAATTTGATGAGGGTGATTATTTGTATGCCGATGAAGATGGAATTATAGTATCTAAAGAGAATTTATTGTAAAAAGTATAATATATTTCATAAAGATTTGATTTTATTTAATAATTTTAATATAATAAGGTAAAAATTCAATATATTTGATTTTTACTGGAGTAAATTATGAAATATTTGATAATTTTACTGTTTTTGATAAATTTTTTAAATGCCCAAAATCATACGTCAAATAACTATGACCCTTTTATAAATTCTATGACATATAAAGATATGCAAAGGGTTACAGAAGAATCATTTGATACTATCATAGACCTCTATCTCATCAGTTCACAAGAAGAGAAGCTAAATTTCATAAGTACTCTTGAGGATTATGAATTAGAAATTTTCATGCAATATCTTAGAGAAAATTACCCAGAGGAATTTAACAAACTTCCATAGTTGAAACTATAAAACTTTTAACTGATATTTAATTTTTTATGTTACAATTATTCAAAAAGCAAGTTGGATAATCATGAAAAGTTTAATTATTATATTTTTCCTTTTTTTATCACTTCAAGCCAAAGATTATACCAGACAAAAAAATGTACAAAATTTTATAGATGAGATGGTCATCAAACATAATTTTAAATTTCTATATCTTCAAAAACTTTTCTCAAATATCAAAAAACAGAATACTCCTTTACGCTTTTTTGCAAAGAAAAAGAGAAAAAAACCATCCACAAAACTAAAACACAAATACCCAGTTCATGGAGCATGGGATAGATATGTCAGACTAAAAGTAACACCAAAAAGAGCAAAAGATGGTGCAATTTTTGTCAAAAAGTATAAAAAAGTATTTAATCAAGTAGAAAGAAGATACGGAGTCCCAGCCGAATATATCGCTGCTATCATAGGAATAGAGAGTCTATATGGTAAAAATATGGGAAATTTTCCAGTGCTTGACACTCTGACCACACTTGCATTTGAACCAAATAGAAGAAATAAATTTTTCAAAAGTGAACTTAAAAAATTTTTACAGCTCACTTACCAATATGGTATAAACCCAAGACATGTCAAAGGCTCATTTGCAGGAGCTATTGGATTAGGTCAATTTATGCCAAGTAACTATGAAGCATACGGTATAGACTTCAATAAAGATGGTAAAGTAAGCCTCACACATCCTTATGATGCGATAGCTAGTATAGCTTATTATTTAAGAAGAAATGGCTGGCAAAAAAATAGACCAGTTGCCACAAGAGTATCTTTCAAAGGAAATCGTTTCGCACAATACAAAACAGGATACAATCGTACTTATATTCGCTCAAGATTAAAAGATATATTTCCAAAATATGGCAAATGGAATTATCATGATAAAGTGAGACTGATCAAACTAGATCGTAAAAACTTTGATGAACTGTGGTATGCAAGTAAAAATTTTTATGTGATCACTAGATACAACCATAGTGCCTACTACGCCATGTCCGTACATCAACTTGCAACAAGGATTAAAAAAGAGTTGTAATTTTATGTATATTCTTCTAATATATCTAAAAATTCATCCCTGCTCATTTCTACGGCTCCCATTCGTTTAAGATGGTCTGATGGAACTTGACAATCAATCAATACATAACCATTTTCAAGGCAGTATTGGGCAAGATATACTAGTGCTGTTTTAGATGCATCGCTTTTTATCTGAAACATAGATTCTCCACAAAATATTTTTCCTAAATCTACACCATAAAGTCCACCTACGAGTTCACCTTCATAATAGACTTCAAAAGATTTAGCAACACCTCTTTTGTGAATTTCTATATAACTTTGGATGACATCTTCTAGTATCCATGTTCCTTCATCATTTAGAACACGGACATCTCGACATTTTCGCATAACTGCTTCAAAATTTGTATCTACTTTTACTTCAAATTTTTTCATACTACGTTTAAGAGATTTGGAGATTTTGATATCTTTTGGATAGAGAACTAAACGGGGATCTGGAGACCACCAAAGTATGGGATCGTTTTCATTATACCAAGGAAAAATCCCTTGTAAATATGCTGATATAACACGATCAGGTTTGAGATCTCCACCCCAGGCGACAAGCCCCTCAGCAGAGGCTTCTCTTGGATTTGGAAAGATATGTGTAAAACGATTTACTTCAGGTATCAATACCCTACTTCTTTGATTCGTAATCTATTATCAATTTATCATCTTTGATAGATAATTTGACGATACCGCCATTTTGGAGTTTTCCAAAAAGGACTTCATCTGTTAAAGGTGTTTTTACTTCATCCTGGATGATTCTACCCATAACACGAGCACCTAAGTGTGCATCAAAACCTTTATCTGCAAAATATTTTTTAGCTTCTTGTGTTGCTTCGATTTTGATCTTTTTCTCCTGGAGTTGTTCTTCTAATTCATGTAAGAACTTATCTACGATATTGATCATGACATCTTCACCAAGTGCATTGAAGTGTACTATTGCATCAAGACGGTTTCTAAACTCTGGAGCAAAGAAATCACCGATAGCAGACTCTGCTTTGTGGGTAGTATCTTTGTGGAAACCAACTTGCGGAGCTGATTTGACACCAAGGTTACTTGTCATGATAATGATAACATTTCTAAAGTCAGTTTTTATACCGTCATTGTCTGTCAAGGTAGCACTATCCATCACTTGAAGTAAGATATTCATCACATCAGGATGTGCTTTTTCTACCTCATCAAGAAGTAGTACGGTATATGGATGTTTACGTATCGCTTCTGTTAATTGTCCACCCTCTTCATAACCAACATATCCCGGAGGTGCACCGATGAGTCTTGCTACATTGTGTTTTTCCATATACTCACTCATGTCAAAACGCTCAAAATGCACACCTAGTGTTTGTGCTAGTTTTTTTGCTACTTCTGTCTTACCAACACCTGTAGGTCCTGCAAACAAAAATGATCCAATAGGAGCATGAGGTCGCCCTAATCCTGCACGTGCACGTTTAACCGCTTTTGCTAACTCTTCTATAGCACTATCTTGTCCAAAGACTACTTTTTTGAGATCTTCTTCAAGTGTTTTAAGTACCATTTTATCATCTGAACTAACTTGTCTACTTGGGATATTGGCAATTTTAGCAATCACTTTTTCTATATCTTCTACAGAAACGTTTGTTCTTTTTTTATCATCAATATGAAAAGATGCTGCTACCTCATCTATTAAGTCGATAGCCGAATCTGGTAAAAATCTATCATTGATATATTTTTTAGCAAGTTCTACAGAAGTTTTTAGAGCTTTATCACTATATTTTACTTTGTGATGTGATTCATATTTATCTCTTAATCCTAATATAATCTGATAAGTATCTTCTATACTCGGTTCTTCAACATCTACCTTTGCAAAACGACGGCTAAGTGCTTTGTCTTTATCAAAAAAGTTTCTAAACTCTCCATATGTTGTCGCACCAATACACTTGATACCACCACTGGCAAGAGCTGGTTTTAAAAGGTTTGAAAGATCCATAGATCCACCACTTGTTGAACCCGCACCAACGATAGTATGAATCTCATCTATAAATAAAATCGCATTATCAATCTCTTCTAGTTCACTAAGTACACCTTTGAGTCTTTTCTCAAAATCACCTCGATATTTTGTACCTGAAAGTAAACCACCGATATCAAGTGAAAACAGTGATGCATTTTTTAGGATCTCTGGTGTATCATCATTGACTATTTTGAGTGCCAAACCTTCAATAATCGCTGTTTTACCAACTCCAGGTTCTCCAACTAGCAGAGGATTATTCTTTTTACGACGACAGAGAACTTGCATAACACGATTAAGTTCATCTTCACGCCCAATAACCGGATCAATCTTTCCGCTACGTGCCAATTCATTTAAATTGATAGTATAATTTGCGAGATCTCCATCTTCTTTTGGTGTTTTGATAATCTCTTCACTCTCGTGTTTTTCTTCAGTAATAGCTTCAAGAATAGATAGTTTTGAAACACCTTGTTGTTTGAGCAAATAGACACTATAACTACGTTCTTCTTCAAACAATGCAGCAAGCAAATCACCTACACTAGCTTGTTTTTTGTCTGCACCTTTGATATTTGTAATCATAGAATCAATTACTCGTGCAAGAGCTACTGTTTCAAACGGATCATGATAATTTTCTTTTGCAAGCGGCTTAAACACAGAATCAAGGTGTGTTTTGATTCGCTCCAGCAAAAATGCTGTATCTGCACCACATTTTTGAAGTATATTAATCGCCTGATCATTGGTTAACAAGGAAAAAAAGACATGCTCTATCGTTACATACTCATGTCTACTTTTCTTTGCAAATTCTAAGGCTTCATTTAAAACGGAATTTAACTCTTTATTTAACATATATTTACTCTTCCTCCATTATCGCTTTTAATGGATATTCATTTTCTAAGGCACGTTTTCGCACTTGTGCTATCTTTGTCTCAGCTATTTCAAATGTATAGACTCCACAGATACCACGTCCTTCTCTATGGATATTTAGCATGATATTGATAGCACTGTCCAATGGGTGTGAAAACAACTCCATTAAGATTTCCACTACGAAATCCATACTGGTAAAATCGTCATTTAACAAAACAACTTTATATCTTTTTATCTCAGAGGTCTCTTCGAGTGATTCAAACTCTAAAGCTCCATCGTTCTTATGTTCCACAACCTTCCTTTATCCACATATAGAAAATCATACGATATTCTAGCTATAGTCGTAAATATTATACTATGTTTTGAACTATATATAGTTAACAAATGGTCAATAACTAAAAAATTTAACTTTAACTGGTAATTTGGTAATATAATTGTTATGAAATCTCTCTTTATAACCGCTACAAATACCAATGTGGGTAAAACTTACACAACTTTGAAACTTTTGGATTATTATTCAGATTTAGGCTATAAAGTTGGTGTATTTAAACCAATTGAAACAGGCGTTTTTGATAAACCAAATGATGCTGCCCTTTTACTGAAAAAAGCCTCAAAACTAAATCTACACTTTAAAAATTTCACCACAGATGATATCTGCCCTATACAGTTAAAATTACCTGCTGCTCCCTATGTTAGTTCTGGTTTAAAAGATATTGATTTAGATATTATCTTCACACAAGCAAAAAAATTACAACAATTTTGTGATATTTTACTTATTGAAGGAGCTGGTGGCTTGCTTGTACCTATCAACAAAAACTACTTTTTAATTGATTTG
>JALSQA010000248.1 GCA_026985685.1 Campylobacterales bacterium
CTAAAGCTGAGGAACCTAAAGCTGAAGAACCAAAAGCTGAAGAACCTAAGGTAGTAGAACCAAAAACAGAAGAAAATACAACTGCACAAACAGTAACAAATAGCGTACAAGAAGCAGCAAAAAAAGCTGTTCAAAGCGTCAAAGAGATAGCAAAACCTGTTACAGATGCTGTTAAAGCTGCTACAAAAGACCAATAATCAATTTTTATCACAGAGTTTACTTGACTCTGTGATAACCTACTAAGAAAAATCTGCTACAATTATTTCATGAACGATTCACAAAAATTACTCAACCCACCATCAACAGACTTTTGTATGTTAGACTATGAATGTGCTTACAAACCAGAAAAGAAAGTCCGTATGTATTACAAATATGTCAAAGAATCTTCTGATACCTTCAATACTGCCGTCGTGCAACGTGGCTGGAGACGTTTTGGCAGATATTACTTTCATCCCATCTGTCAAGGTTGCGATGAATGTAAAAGTTTACGTATAGAAGTTGATAAATTTATCCCAACAAAATCTCAGAAAAAAGCACAAAAACGAAATAAAGATACAAAAATCATCATCCAAAAACCAACCATGACAAAAATGCACATCGATCTTTATAACAAATACCACAGTTTCAAATCCCAAAAAGACAACTGGAAACAAAAAGATATCTCATACCATGAATACAGAGAAAACTTTACACAAGGTGCTTATGATTTTGGAAAAGAAGTACTTTACATCAAAGATGACAAACTTATAGGTGTAGATTTGATAGATATTGTTGAAGATGGTATTAGTGCGATTTACTTTTTTTATGATCCAGATTATGCCAGATTATCTTTGGGAACATTTTCACTACTATATCAAGTAGAACTTGCAAAATTACTGGGATTGCCTTACATCTATCTTGGGTATTGGGTAGATGGCTGTAAAGCCTTTGCATATAAAGAGAACTTCAAACCATTGCAAATATTAGAAGGATTTGAAACCCCGCAAGGTGAAGATTTTGAGTGGAGGGAGTTTTCTTAGATTCTTACTCTTTGATCAAGTGCTTTTGATAAAGATAACATATCTACATTTTCAAGATTTACACCAGTTGGTATACCTTGTGCGATCTTACTAAACTTTATCTCATAAGCACTAAGTTTATCTTCGATAAATAAGATCACACCATCATTTGCCAGTGAAGGAGTAAATGCAAAAATAAGCTCTTTAATCCCCTCTTGCACAATCATGCGAAGTTTTTCTATATTTTCATCATCAAGACTCTCAATAACAAAATACCTACCATCAAATGTACCATTTTCTTCAATAACTATTATATCTTTTGCACTCTCAACCAAACAAAGTTTCTCTTCATCTCTATGATTATCACAACATATACTACAAAGTTCATCTTCACTTATACCTTGACAGCGTATACATTTTTTGATATTTGCCACAGCATCCTCTATAGCATGTGCTAGTTTAAGTGCCGAAAAAGCATCATTTAAAACCATATGATAAGCAAAACGTAAGGCAGATTTTTTACCGACAGTAGGGAGTTCCTGCAAAGCTTCTACAAGATTATTAAACTTTTCCAGACTTCTTTTTTTCATAATGTGAGTGTAACAAAAAACTTATTAAGCACCGTTGCAACTATACTCAAAACCATCACTTAATTGATCCAAAAATCCTTTGGTTCATCTGCTCTGAACTCATATCCAAGCAAACCAATATAACCAGCATGCAAAAGTATCCTTTTGTGTGCTCTGCCGCCATACACAGTATCCCCGATAATAGGAAAACCTGCGTGTTTTAAATGTGCTCTGATTTGATGGGTACGACCTGTTTTGATAACAACTTTCACCTTTGTACGCTTCCCATGAACTTCCAGTGGAGATACTTCAGATATAGATTCTTTGCCATCTTTTGAGACTTTAGAGTAAGCACTATTGTTTCTTTTGATAGTTAGCAATGGTTCATCTATGGTAAAATCTTCAGCTATCACACCACTCACCCATGCTGTATATATTTTTTCAACTTCCTGGCTCTTGAAACTCTGTATCGCTTTAGCACGAAATATCTCATCTTTCACAAGCAACAAAACACCACTTGTTCCCTTATCAAGACGATGCAAAAGTGGATATCCCTGTTTTTTTGCTATCTGCTCACTTGTTACAAACGCTGGTTTGTTAATCGCTATGATTTTATCATCTTCAAATATTTTCACCACTTTAGCTGGTTTTTCTACACGAAAATTAGTTCGTCCTGGCATCAAAGCCCTAGCCATGACTACTTTTTTGCCACCACTGTAAACCAATCCTCTATCTATCAAATCTTTTGCACTTCTATTGGTTATGCCCTCTTGGAGGGCTAATAGTTTATATGCTTTTTCATTCATTTATTGTTTTTCCTCTAATTCTTTTATAAATTCTTTGATCTTTTCATTGTATGGTACTTTTAAACGTTTTTGTTTACTCGTCTCTCCACCCACAAAAACGATATCACTTTTAGCCACTTTAAACATTTTGGACAAAAATTTGACCAACTCTTTATTTGCAGCACCCTCTACCGCAGGAGCTTTTATCTTTAGCTTCAAAGCATCATCCAGTATACCACTTACGATATTTTTACTTGA
>JALSQA010000249.1 GCA_026985685.1 Campylobacterales bacterium
GACTAGCAGGACTAGCAGGACTAGCAGGTAATTAGTATATTAGATTTTGCACCATAAATAATCCTTTTATATAAGTTTAATTTATAATATATCTTGTTATAATAAGCTTAGAAAGGATGGTCATGGATACTTATAAAATACATAACATAGCTGGTTATCTTGCTAAAGTATTTTTAAAGAATCCATTGACCATGATCTTGGGTATAGCTATACTTACCCTGGGATATATCTCTCTTGAGATAATGCCACGTGAAGAAGATCCTCAGA
This sequence comes from Campylobacterales bacterium, assembly GCA_026985685.1. Lineage (GTDB taxonomy): Bacteria > Campylobacterota > Campylobacteria > Campylobacterales > QNZT01 > QNZT01. The sequence goes on from JALSQA010000249.1 coordinate 268, forward strand.
TAGAAGTAAGTGGCGGTTCGGTTATAATAGCACTGCCAGGGGCTTCTCCACAAGAGATCGCCAATGTCATAGTCAAACCTTTAGAGCGTCGTATCAGTGAGATCAAAGGTGTTGAAAATATCTATGGTACTGCTATGAACAATGTTGGTATGGTAAATGTGCAGTACTTTATCGGTGAAGACAGAGAGTCATCAAATCTCAAACTTTATGACAAAGTGATGCAAAATATGGATTCTCTTCCGATGGGAACCATGCCTCCTCTCATCAAACCTTTTGATATTGATATCGATGTTCCTATTTTAGCTATTGCTTTTTACAAATTGCCAAATGCAAAGATAGACAATATAAAACTTTATAAAACTATCCGCGATCTTCAACAAGAGATCAATGCTATTGAAAATGTCTCCAAAAGTATTTTAAAAGGTGCAAAGAGACCGCAGTTTAATGTCATGATAAATCTTGATAAACTATCAGCTTATCATATCTCACTGGGACAGATAGCCCAGGCTATCAAAGCTATTTCAAAAAATTCACCACAGATTGATTCACCTACTGATGAAGATACTTTGATTGTTTTTGGGATTAAAAATGCTATTGAAAACATAGATGATCTTAAAAGTTTGATAGTCGCTCAATACCGTGGTTCACCGATTTACTTAAAAGATATCGCAACTGTTACTTACAACTATGATATTCAAAATTTTCAAAAAGTATTACTAAGTTATAAAGATACTAACACTACATTTCGTGATGCAGGTGATCAAATCACACTAACTGTAGCCAAACTCAAAGGAACCAATGCTGTAAATATAGCTGAAGAAGTCATCAAAAAAGTTCAAGACAACAGAGAACTTTTACGTAAGCAAGGTGTCGGGTTTATTGTTACGAGAAATTACGGTGAACGTGCAAATGAAGCTGTAAATGAATTAGTGCATCATTTAGTGCTGACGATATTTATCATCTCTCTTATTTTGATTCCATTTTTGGGCTGGAGGGAATCTTTGGTTGTGACTATCGCTGTTCCTATGATATTGGCTACTACACTTTTTATCGCTTTTATGACAGATCAGACTATCAATCGTATCACACTTTTTGCTTTTTTACTAAGTCTTGGTTTGATTGTGGATGATGCGATTATTGTGATTGAAAATATTCATCGTCGTTTACATCTCAAAGAGAGTAAAGACATCGCCTTTGATCAAGTGATCGTAGAGGCGACTGATGAGATAGGACCTTCAACAAATATAGCTACAATTGCTATCATGCTGACGATGATACCAATGGCTTTTGTTGGTGGGATGATGGGGCAGTTTATGACTCCTATCCCATTAAATGTACCTGTGGCATTGGCAGTTTCTCTATTTGTAGCGTATGTTTTTACACCGTTTTTAGCCAAAAAACTGATCAAACACTCACACGATGATAAACATTGTGAACATGAAGAGATAAAACAAAAAGTTAGTCTACTTCGTAAAATTGTCAGAGTTATACTAATGCCTTTTTCTAAGTTTTTGAATAGTACCAAAAAAGAGTCTAAAAAATGATGGAAAAATTAATTTATAAAATTTTACAGAGCAGATTCAACAAAGCAGTTGTTATTGGTTTGATTTTAGCTTCTCTTGGCGGGGCGGTGATGATGATACCTGCTAAATTGGTTTTGGCAAAAATGTTACCAGGAAAGAGTGCAAATACTTTTACTATCTATGTAGATACTCCCACTAACAGTTCTATCCATCAAACAGCAGCGGTGACAGAGTGTATAGGAGATTTTTTAAAAAAAGAGAAAGAAGTTACAGATATAGAGACTTATCTAGGGCAAGGTGCTCCTCTTGATTATGCTGGTTTGGTAAAGGGGAGTGATTTTAAACGTATGAAATATCAAGCAGAGATTGTTGTCAATTTTACAGATAAACATACTCGTGATGAACCAACATACATGATGGTACACCGTATGCGTCCATTGATCAAAGAGCGTTGTGGCAGTGTTGTAGATGGTACGGTGATAAAATTTATAGAAATGCCATCAGGTCCACCAACTTTAGCAACAATCGTTGTAGAACTATTTGGTAAAGATGCTTCATTGATGCGTCATACAGCAAAAAGGATTGCTGAAATTTTAAAGCATACCAATGGCTTAGTAGATGTAGATATCATGCAAGATACTTTATTTACAAAATATGAATTAGTACCTGATAAAGAGAAGATTATCCGTAGTGGTTTAAGTGTAGAACAGGTAAATCAAATCATTTATCTAGCTTTTAAAGGGATGCCAATAGCTGTAAAAAATACACGAAACCAACAAGATCAAATCCCTATCTTCGTC
>JALSQA010000250.1 GCA_026985685.1 Campylobacterales bacterium
GATTTTGTAAAATCTCAAAAATAACTTGGCTTATCTGTTGTAAATCTCCATATATTAAATTGGAGTATTGACAAATATCATCAAATATATAGAGTGTGCCTTGGTGTTCTCCAAAATGACGATTAACTCGCCCTGCTGTTTGGATAATGGAGCTAATAGGAGCTACTTCTCTAAAACCTACTTCAAAATCAAGGTCAATCCCTGCTTCTATGGATTGTGTTGAAATAAATAAGATTTTAGCTTCATCTTCTTTTAATCTTTTGCTAACTACTTCGACTACGCGTTGTTTATCGTTATCGGTCATATATCCATTGAGACAATAACACTCAAACTCATCTCTAAATTTTAGATAAAGCTCTTGTGCTTTTTTAACTGTGTTTACCACACAAAGAGTATGTTTTGTTTGGGCTTCTTCTCTTAATTTTTCTATTAAAGTATCTTGCCCATTTTCCAAGGTTAACCATTTTAAAACATATCGGTTTTGTTCTTTAAAATATTCTAAATTTGAAATTTCTATAAAACTATCATTCATAATAGGCATAGTCGCCGACATAAAGATAAAAACAGTATTCATCTGTTCTGAAATCAACTCACATAGTCGAATAAAATCTTGCCTAAAAGTATAAGGTATTGCCTGTGCTTCATCTATAATGATAACGGCATCTCTAAATTGATTAAATTTTATATTATCTCTATTTTTATTGCCAAAGAGTGCAAATATTATCTGATAGAGTGTTGTGATATTGATATCTCCACTAAAAGAAGACATTAAAAACTTCACTTGCGAATATCTATCCTTATCAACAGATTCATCAATTGTCGTTTTATGATGTATTTTGAAGATATCTATATCATTATTTTTGAAAATATCTCTGACTATTTCCTCTGTTTGGTCAATGATAGAGGTAAATGGCAAAGCAAAGATAATCTTCTCTTTTTTAAATTTTGTTGCAAACTCTAAAGCTGTAAGCGTTTTTCCATAGCCTGTTGGAGCTGTAAGTGTAAAAAGTCTATGTGATTTGTCAAAATTGGATAGAACAAACTTTCTAAAATCATCTCTCTTTTTGTGGAAAGGAAGCTGATCAATATATTTTGTTAAAACAGAGAGATCAATATCATTTTTTCTCTCTTTAGAAATACCAAATATCGCTTCAAATTTATCAGCATATATTAATGAAGCATATAGTTTTTTAAAGTCTATAAAATCCTTATAATCAAAATTATTTTTAAATTTGTAGCTTCTTATATATTTTTGATAAACTTTTACCTCTTTTTCTAACTTTGCTATATCTCCTTTTAACTTTTGATACAGAGGTAGAGTTTTTGCAGAAGTAACAACCTCATTCCAAAAATCCAACTCTTTAGATTTAGTACAATATCTACCAATATATCTATTATCTTCATTGAGTTTAAAAAAGTTTTCTACATTACCATGATGTGAAGCAATTGCCAAAAAACCAAACAACTTATCTCTAATCTCAAAATCACTATTTTGTAAAAATATATATGCAGAGAGTAAGGAGTGGTTTTTATCAACACCCTCTTCCCCTCGAATATATCTTTGAAAATTATCTTTTAATTTCGCAATATCATGAAATCTCTTGACTTCTCTTTCTAAAATAGTGTCATTTTCATCAAACATATTGGTAATATGCTCGATATATAGTTTATTGGGATGTGAAAAAAACACATCAAACAAAATAGACTCCATAATCATCTATTTTATAAATATTTCCCCTATTTTTGGATTTAATTTTGTTATCTCCACCAATCTCGACAATAAACTCTCTAAAATCTTTAAAAATTCTATGCTCTTGGACATCACATGCCATATTGGCAGTCGTGAGTTTAACTCCATAATTGTCAATATCAAATTCAAAATCCTCTTTGAGTGTGAAAGTATCAATTTCTACTATCTCATCTTCTACTTTCTCAATATTTTTTATCTCTATCCACTCAAAATCTGCTAAACAAAAATTTATTCCTAAATAAGGGGTAAAAGAGGTTTTATGCTCTTTTAAATAGCTAACTATTTTCTCTTTATATGTATCATTTAGCTTAGATAAATCCAAAAAGAGCGTATAAGATGGTGAACAGATAAGTTCTCTATAAAACTGTTTTTTTTCACTAGCATCTTGATAACCTTCTTTGAGTTTCATATTTTTTGAGAGTGCAAACTTGACACCATTAAATACAAAACTTTTTTTGACTATCTCTTTGTTTACTTTGATACTATATCTGATAGAAGAGAGCTTAAAATGCTCCTCTTCTCCTATCAAAGCACCCAAAAAACCCATGATTGCAGTCTTGGGTGGGATGGGATAAGTCAAACTTGAATATATCGTAGCAGGATGAGAAAAGTGTGCATAATCTCCAGTTAATTTTAGTGCTACAAAAGACATTACTTATCTCTCTATCTTTTTCCAGCTACTCTCAAACTGCTCTTTATGATTTTGTTCAAAATCAAAATCAACCAAATACTCTATCTTTTCAATAGAGTCAGCATATCTTTCTAGCTTACCTTTTAATCTACTAAAATCTATAGTATAGTCGTTGATATTTCTAATAGCCTCTTCATCTTTTTTGG
>JALSQA010000251.1 GCA_026985685.1 Campylobacterales bacterium
CCTAAACGTTTTTTGGGTGCAAGTTATAAGAAGCTAGAGCAAAATAGAATCAATGGATTACAATGGCCTGTTTTTGAAGAAGAAACACCGATTTTGCATATAGATAGCTTTAGAACAAAAGATGGTTTGGCAACGTTAAGATACAAACACTATTATCTTAGAGGTATGGTTCGTGAATTGTTACACAAAAAGCGAAAACACTTTTTTCTCACAACAGGAAGAGTTATAGCACACTATAATAATGCAGCTCAAACCAAAGAGAGTCCAAAATTATATAAACGTCATCATGAAGATGTGGTTTTAGTCTCAAAAGAGGATGAAGAGTTTGTTAAAGGCAAAATGCAAATTGTATTAAAATCCAGATATGGTAAAAGTGCACCGCTAAAATATAAATTAACAGATAATGTAAAAAAAGGAACGCTGTTTGTATCCTTTCATCATGCCAAAAGCCGTATCAACTTTTTGTTTGGTGATGAGTGTGACGAATTAACAAAAACAGCTCGTTTCAAATCACTTAAGGTTTGTATTGAGTAGACAAAAAGGTAATTTTGCTGAAGATAGGGCGACTTCATATCTTGAAGATTTAGGATATGAAATAGTTGATAGAAATTATTACTCCCGTTTTGGAGAGATTGATATCATCGCTAAAAAAGATAATACACTCCATTTTATAGAAGTAAAAAGTGGTGAAGGTGAACCAATATATAAAATCACACCTGCAAAACTTTCCAAGATTATTAAAACCGCTGATATCTATATGCAAAAAAAACATATTGATTTAGATTACTGTTTTGATGCAGTAATCGTTACCCAACAGATAGAATTTATAGGCAATATTACATTATGAAATTTGAAACACTATCCCTTCCAAAAGAGATGCTAGAAAATATCCAGCAACTTGGATTTGAAGCTATGACACAAATCCAACAAGAGAGTTTACCTATTGCCCTTAAAGGTGAAGATTTAATTGCACAGGCAAAAACAGGTAGTGGAAAGACAGCTGCTTTTGGTATACCGCTATTGTTGAAAGTTAATGTTAAAGATTTTACACCTCAAGTATTGGTTTTAACTCCAACACGTGAACTTGCAGAACAAGTAGCAAAAGAGTTAAGACGTTTGGCTAGATTTAAACACAATCTAAAAATTTTGACATTAAGTGGTGGTATGCCAATGCGTGCACAGATAAATTCACTCCAGCACGGTGCACATGTGCTTGTAGGTACACCTGGCAGGATCTTAGATCATCTTGGAAAAGGGACAGTAAATTTATCTAAAATAGAAACGATTGTTCTTGATGAAGCTGATCGTATGCTAGATATGGGATTTTATGAAGATATCAAAAAAATTATATCTAATACACCAAGTAAAAGACAAACACTACTTTTCTCCGCTACTTTTGAGGAAGAAACAAAAAAAATTGCAAAAGAGTTTACCAATAAAGCTAAATTTGTAAAGACACAGTCAAAACACTCAAAAATGATTATAAAAGAGCATTTTTATGAAGTTGAGATTGACGAAAAAGAAGAATCTCTCATGGAGATATTGTATGCTAAAAAACCAGAGTCAGTTATCGTATTTGCCAATACAAAAGCAGAAGTGATTGCATTGACAGATAGTTTGATAGAAAATGGTTTTAGTGCCTTAGATCTTCATGGTGATTTAGATCAGATAGATAGAACACAAACACTTTTACAGTTTGCAAATAGAAGTTGTATTATATTGGTAGCTACAGATGTAGCAGCAAGAGGTTTGGATATCAAAGATGTATCGATGGTAATCAACTATGGACTTCCAAGACAAAAAGAGGATTATATCCACCGCATAGGAAGAACAGCACGTGCAGGGAAAGAGGGCGAAGCGATAACACTATTTACCTATAAAGAGAAAAGAAAATTAGATACTTTTTATAGCGATATAGAACCTGAACTATTAGAAAAGATAAACAATAAAGAAAATCTTTCACTCATAGCGAGTATGAAAACACTATGTATTCATGGTGGAAAGAAAAATAAACTTAGAGCAGGTGATATATTAGGAGCACTAGCCCGTGACATGAATATAGATCCAAATGCCATCGGTAAAATAGATATATTTGACCTATATTCCTACGTTGCTATCCAAAGAGAACACTTTTCAAAAGCTCTAAACTCTATCAAAGAAGGCAAAATCAAAGGACGAAAATTCAAAGCCTGGGCAGTATAATTTTTAAAATATAAAAAATGTTGTATTAAAATCTCTACTTTTGGAAACGGAGACTTTAGTCCCGTATGAGGGAGGCAAAGTATTCACTATTAAGTTTGTTAGTAATTATAAAATACCAGAATTTAAAAGTAAAATATAATTTCTTAATTAAGTATAACTTTACTTCTATAATGTTATGGTAGTTGTAACTAAAATGAGGGAGAATATCACTATGCTACACTACACAGGAAAAATTGGTTTTATGCTTTTTACTGGATTACTTATTTCTGGTTGCGGTACAGTAACAGATTTAAATACAAAAGATAAGATCAGCAATGATCAAATATCATTGCCACATAAAGTAAATATTGAAATAAAAAAATT
>JALSQA010000252.1 GCA_026985685.1 Campylobacterales bacterium
AAATAAAACTATACTCATAGATGGAAAAAGTGACCATGGATACAAGATAGAAAAAGCAGGGGATTCTACCGATGAACAGTATCTATCTTCTTATCGAGTTGAGCTTACAAAAGAAGGAAAAGCCCCATTTGGTAAGATAGTAACCATAGAGATCAAGGAGTAAACATGAGATACATAATACTCTCTTTAACACTCGCATCTATACTCCTGGCAGATGTTTCACTATCAGAAGAAAAATCAAAAATACTCCAGCTTCAACGTCAAAAATTAAACGCCGATGCAGACAAACTTCAAAATAGCTGGATATCACCATTAAAAGCACAAGCTAGATGGCAAAAAAGTGTAAATGCAGGTAAATTTGGAGGAAGAACAGCTTCTGTAGGAGTATCACTAAATCAAGATATATTCAGAAGTGGTGGGATTTGGTATGCGATAGATTATGCCAAAGCATACGCACAGCTATCAAAACTTGGTATAGATATCCAGGAAGCAAGTCTGCTAAAACGATTATATACCCTAACCGTACAGATACAACGTGATAACTTCAAACTCCAGCAATCCAAACTCTTACTCAAAAACACAGAGATAGACTTAGAAGTGATCAAGGACAATTACAAAGCCGGAAATAGTGACATAAGCCAACTAAACAGAGCTAGTATAGACAGTGACAATGCAAGAGTCAATCTTATCAATACAAGAAATCTTTTGCAAAATGAACGATATGAGTTAAAAAAATTGATAGGTGATAAAGACATTAAAAAGTTAAAAATTCCAGCTATACCTTTGGTAGATAAAGAGAGTTATCTGGAAAAAAACTTAGAGATACTAAAAGCAAAAAAAGAGATACAGACAAATTTAGCCCTCTATAAAACCACAAAAGCAAAATACCTCCCAAAAGTAAGTATACTCGGCAACTATGGTTATAGTAAATTTAGAGGTGGTTTTCAAAACTACCAAGGCAAAGAGTACAACTACGGTGCCCAACTATCCATACCCCTGGATATCAATACAAAAAATGACCTCCAGTCAAATAAAATCAACTATATACAAAGTAAAGTCAGCTTAAAAGATAAAAGATGGGAATTTGAAAAAGAGTACCAAAAACATATCAATAATATCAAAGACATCAAAGAAAAAATCAAAATCTCAAAAAAAATGCTAAACATGTACCATGAATTATATGAATTTAGTAAATCCCAAGTAAAAGCAGGATTAAAAACAAACTTAGATTTAGAGTCCCTGGCAAACTCCATAAAAGTACAAAAACTCACACAAAAAATCCAGCAAAAAAATATACTATTAGAAAAAATACAACTCTTTTTTGATTTGAAAGTACAAGGATGATAATTTATAGGTAGCATTTATTTAGTTTGGATAGATCACTTTAAATAATATTTATGCCATATATGGCATAATATAGAAAAGGATTTTATCATGCAAAGATCAAAACTAATACAAAATGTACAACAAAGAAAAAAAGCACTCAACATTACTATCGAAAACTTAGCCAAAATCAGTGGTATAGGTACTAGAACACTAAATAGGTTTTTTGCAGGAGAAGATGTACGAATTAGCACTGTTGAAAAACTTACAGAAGTTTTAGGATTAGATTTAGCAGGTAATGAGATCATGTCTTTAGAAGATTTACAAAAACAAAGAGCTAATATAAAGGCACGTTTTATGGCTTCTCTTGTGCAAAGCACTTCTACGTTGGAGATGCAGGGTATTGAGAAAAAGAATTTGAATAAAATCATAAATAAATTTGAAAAGCAATTTTTAGAGGGTGAATATAGAGATAGATTGTGGGTAGCGTAGGATGAAAAATAGTACCAAACCAATAGATGGAGCGACTCCTATTGATGACATATCGGGACTAAAACTTCCTAAAGATAGAGTTTATACACTCAAAGAGATTTATTTCAAAGAAGCCGAAAATATTGCTAATGTTACTATCAAATATCTCTCCTCCATACCAAGTAAAAAAGAAGCACCATTTAGCTATGAATGGATGATTGACTTACACAAAGAGATGTTTGGTGATGTATGGGAGTGGGCAGGAAAACTAAGACAGATAGAACTCTCCATAGGCATACAAGCCTATAGAATTTCAACAGAGTTAAAAAATCTTAGTGATGATGTTTTATTTTGGGATAAAAATAAAACTTACGATACCTACGAAATATCAGCAAGACTTCATCATAGAGCTGTGCAAATCCATCCCTTTCAAAATGGAAATGGCAGATGGAGCAGGATGCTTGCAGATATCTACATGCGTCAAAACTCCCTCATGCCAGTACAATGGCAAGAGGAGTTACTTTCATCTGAAAATCCAAATAGAGACAGATATATACAGGCATTGAAAAAAGCTGATGAGGGTAAATATGAAGAATTGATTGAAATGCATAAGATTACTTATTGAATGATTGTGAGAGTTTAACAAAAAAAGTAGCAGGTGTTTACTGCACGTGGGCATTCTGCCGAAGAAAACTCAGCGTTAGCGTAGTAAAATGGGCTTTGCTCATTTTACGTATCTAAATGGTACCTAGGGCCGGACTCG
>JALSQA010000253.1 GCA_026985685.1 Campylobacterales bacterium
GAGGTTATCAAAAAGAGGTCGGTTACGACTCTCTTTCATAGGAAGATAATTGATTGCTTCAATTTTTAAAAGAGCATAATATCTCTCCTGATCTTTTGGTGGGCGTACTTGACCTGTGACGATATCACCTGTTCTAAGAGCAAATTTACGAATTTGTGTTGCACTTACATAAGCATCGCTAGAAGCATTTGAAAAGTTTGCATCAAGAGCTCTTAAAAATCCATAACCATCATTTGCAATTTCCAATATACCTGTAAAAAGGATATAGCCACCTTGTTTTACCTGTGACTTTAGGATTTCAAACATTAAGTCCTGTCGTTTTAACTGATGGGGATTTTCAACTTTTAGTTTTTCAGCAAGTTTTAGTAGCTCTTCTAGTGTTTTACCTCTGAGGTCTTCGATTTTGTAACCCTCTACGGGTATATGAGTTCTTGATTTGTTGTTTTTATGGTTTTGATTTGATGGTTTATCCATTTTGCCTTCTTTGGAAGATTTTTATTTTATTATAATTGTAGTTTGATTACTTCTGTAATGATTATGATGATTTTTTATATGTATCTCACACAAGCCAGAAGAAATAAAAAGTTCATAATTGTAGTAAAAAGTAACTTGATTTGTCAAGTCAAAAATGAAAAAATCTCTTTTTAAATGTAAAATCGCCTATAATTGTCAAAAAAATATTCAGGATAACATTTGAAAAGACCATGTGATCATTGTCACTTAGAATTTGATGAAGAGATGCTTATCAAAGAAGAGATTGCAAAAGAAGAAAAATATTTTTGTTGCAAGGGATGTCAGGGAGTATATCATCTTTTGCGTAGTGAGGGACTGGATGACTTTTATGCAAAAGTAGGTGATACAAAACTTCAGCCAGCTAAGAGTGTGAGTAAAGATCTTGTTAAATTTGATACTGATGGATTTATCAAAAAATATGTTAAAGAAGTTGATGGTCTACATGAAGTAAGTTTGATTATCGAGGGTATTCACTGTTCTGCCTGTGTATGGTTAAATGAAAAAGTATTGCATAAAAGTGAAGGTATAGTTGATGTTAATATTAACTATACTAACCACAAAGCAAAAATCATCTGGGATCCAGATATCCTGAAACTTTCAGATATTATTGCCAAGATTCAATCTATCGGTTACAATGCTTATCCTTATGATGCAAGAGTACAGGAAGAGAGAGCAAATAAGGCCAGACGAGATTATTATGCCAGACTTTTAGTAGGTGTTTTTGCCACGATGAATATCATGTGGATTGCTATCGCACAATATATAGGATATTTTACAGGTATAAGAGCTGATATGAAAAACATCCTCAATATCGCAGAATTTGTACTTGCAACTCCAACACTCTTTTATACAGGATGGGTATATTTCAGAGGTGCTTATTTTGGTTTGAAAAATCGTTTTATTAATATGGATTTTTTAGTCGCAACTGGTGCTTCTCTGGCTTATGTATACTCTATCTATGCCATGGTGACACAAAGGGGTGAAGTCTATTTTGATTCTGTTACTATGATCATTACTTTTATATTTATAGGTAAATATCTTGAAGTTTTGAGTAAGAAAAAAGCAGTAGATACTCTTGATACTATGACTAGCTCACTGCCTACAGAAGTTATTGTTGTAGATGGAGAACAAAAGCAGTTAAAGAGTGTTGAAGAGATTTGTGAAGGTGATATTTTAGAAGTTAAACCTGGAGATAAGATTGTTATAGATGGTGAAGTGATTTTTGGTGAAGGAAGTTTTGATGAATCAAGTCTAAGTGGTGAATCAAGACCAATCTATAAAAAAGGACATGATTTATTGGTTAGTGGAAGTGTTTGTCTCGATAGTGTGATTCGTTATAAAGCAACTAAATCTTATGACACTTCGATGCTTAGTACTATTGTGACATTGTTAGAAGATTCTGTCACTAAAAAACCAAAAATTGAAAAGTTGGCAAATCAAATTTCTGGTTATTTTTCTGTTGCCATTCTTTCAATCGCACTTTTGACTTTTTTTGGATGGTACTATTTTGAAGGTAGTTTTGAACATGCTTTGATTGTGGCTATTTCAGTAATCGTTATCGCTTGTCCATGTGCTTTGGGACTCGCAACTCCTGTGGCTACTTTGGTTGGTTTGGGTGAGGGTGCAAAGAGGGGAATTTTGTTTAAAGAGGCTCGTTATCTTGAAACCATGGCAAAAAGTGATATTTTATTGCTTGATAAAACTGGTACGATTACCCAAGGTAGACCAGAAGTTATCAAGTTTGTTAAGTATAAAGAGTTTGATATCAATTTGCTTTATGCTTTGGTAAGTAGTTCAAAACATCCCATTTCCAACGGAATAGCTAAATATCTTGAAGATAAATATGATACTTTACAAAAATACGAACTTTTTGATATGAAAAATATTCAAGCCAGAGGTATAAAGGCTAACTATTTAGAACAGAATTTACTTGGAGGTAGTCGTACACTCTTTAGTGACCAAAATATCAAAATAGAGGTTGAAGAAGAGGACTCATTATTTCTCTTTGGAATTGATGGTGAAATAGTTTGCTATATGA
>JALSQA010000254.1 GCA_026985685.1 Campylobacterales bacterium
CTGGAATTATTTGATTTTTTCCTGTTATAAATTCTAAAGGAGCGTGTCCTTTATTTGAATCTAATATTTCGCTCTGATTTTTTTCTGTTAAATCATACTCTATCGATACTACTTGGTTATTTTCTATAGCCATTTGTTTTCCTCATGTAAATTTAGTTGAATATTATAGCACATTAGCCTTAGCTATAAATGCTTTTTGGCGATATTTGCCTGTGCACTGTTTGGATAGCTAGCTATCACAGCTTGAAAAAATCTGTTTGCATTTTCATTATCGCCTAATTTTTCAAAACTCATTGCAGTATGCAGTAAAAGTGTCGGCATATATGATGCCTTGTCATAATAACCTGCACTTTTTTTATAGTAAACAACAGCCGCTTCATACTTTTTTTGATAATAAGCACACTCACCAAGGTAATAATTTGAAGATGCAGGTTTATAACTTTTTTTAGCAAGCAAGGCAAATTTTAAAGAAGCATCATCATATTTTTTTGCTCTAAAGAGTTTGATTGCTTGTTTTAAAAGTAATTTATTTGAAACTTTTCCTTTTGGCTTAGTAATTACTTTTTTTTTTAAATTCTTCAACTCGCTTTTTTTTACATAGTTTACACTCATGTCATCTATCATGACTGTAAGTTTCTGTAAGGCAGTTGAGAGTTTTTGTGCATAAGCTTTTTGCTCTGATAGTTCACTTTTAAGCTGGGTTATTTCATCATCTTTTGCACGTGTATTTTGAGCATCTATTTGATGAAGTTTTTGTCCTGTCTGACCTATCTTTTCACTTAGTGAATCTACAACACTTCTAAGACCTTCAATACTCTCTGAGAGCTGATCAACTTTGTATTGTAAAGTTTTCATCTCTTTTTTATTTGTTAAGATTGCCTTTTTATTAGCATAAATAACTTTTTCACTCTCTGTCAAACCATAAGGATTTTTCGATTCAAGGTTACCTGCACCAAAAGCGGAAGTCTCCGCTTTTAAATAAAGTGATATAAAAACTAAGACAAAAACAGTATATTTCATATATTTACCTTATGGGAGAAGTGTAAAATCAGCTCTTCTGTTTTGTTGCCAGCAAGCGTCATTGTGCTCAGAACAGATTGGCTTACTTTCACCATAACTAATCAACGCCATTCTTCCCTCACTCACACCAGCGATAGATAATGCATCTTTAGCACTTTTTGCACGTTTTAAACCTAAAGCATAATTATATTCGTCAGTACCCCATTCATCACAGTTACCCTCAACTCTGATGGATAAATCCTGTGCTAAATCTCCATTAAAAATCTGTGCATCTGCTTCTATCTTTTCCTGCTCACTTGGTGAAATTGTATAACTATCCGTTGCAAAATAGATAGGTTGTACCTCTTGTGAAATAGCAGCTATTCTTTCATCAGTTGAACCATACTGAACATTTTCATCCATTTTTCCCATGTTTGAAATTTGTGTATCATTCGTAATTTCAGGATTTTGTACCTGTGGTGATGGATTTTGAGGATTTAGTGCTAATTCAGGTGCTTTATCAGCACAGGCAGCCAATAACATTACCAAAAATGGTAGAAGAAAAACAGTAGTAAATTTCATGTGATAATCCTTAGATATTTATTTTTTATTGTAACTTTTTTTTGCATAATAAAATATTACCAATCAATAGATTGTATTTTTCCAGCTCTTAAAGGGAATAGAAAACTTTTATTTGCATTTAAACGCAATACTCCAAGTAAACTTTTTGCACCTATATATTTGATAAATAGTACAGTTTCACCATCTTGTGCAAAACGTGGAAAAAGATTTTTGCCACTTGTTGTCAATTTTCGGATAAAATCTGTTTGTGTTGAAATCAGATATAGATTAAAAGTATTTTTACCAAAAGAGTTACGCCCTTCTCTGCTTGAATAAACTATATATTTTCCAAAAGTTGAACATGAACTATTGTTTTTACCATGATAAATCATCTGTTCAACTTTTCCTCCACTTATAGACTTTGCAAAGATATTAGGATAACCTAAACGTTCAGATATAAAAACAATCTTTGATTCATTGTCTACAAAGTTACCACTGACATCGATGCCTTTATATGAAGTTAATCTTCTTTTAGAGCCACTATTTACATTCACCAAATAGATATCTGGCTGGTCATGTGGTGCCATAGTTACTAAGATTTTATTTCCATCTTTACTTACATCAGAACAGACAATCATACCTGAACTTGATGCTATCTTTCGTTTAACACCTGTATATATATCTACTTTATATAGAGTTGGCTTTAATCCATTATATGAAGTGTAATAAAAAGAATTTTGTTTATCATTTGCCCATTTTGGAAATAGATTCAATCCACCCGAAATTATTGTTTTTTTAAATGTCAAAGTATAATCTGAAACGATGATACTACTCTTTCCAGAGCGTGTATACATAGCAAAAATTACATATTTTCGCATCCAGGTTACTGGAGGTGCACCAAAAAAATCATTGATATCTATTGTTGCATTGTGTGCAAGAAATGGATATCGTTTTGGTTTAGAAATACTATAAAATTTCTCATACAA
>JALSQA010000255.1 GCA_026985685.1 Campylobacterales bacterium
TGTAGCAAAAAAAAGGTGGTCTCTTTGTAAACTTACACTCATCGACACTACTGTTCAAGGAGATGGTGCAGCAAATATGATAAAAGATCATATAATCAAAGCTGACAGTCTGGATGCAGATATCATCATCGTCGGACGTGGTGGTGGAAGTATGGAAGATTTATGGGCTTTTAATGAAGAGATTGTCGCGGATGCAATTTATCATGCAAAGACTCCTGTTGTATCTGCGGTGGGACATGAGATAGATTTTCTTATTAGTGATTTTGTTGCTGATCTTAGAGCACCTACACCATCTGCTGCTATAGAACTTGTATTGCCAGATCAGACAGAAATGCGTATTTATCTTGATTCTTTAAGAGAAAACTACAATCATATAATGCAAAATATTTTACACAAAAAAGAGACAAAGTTAAACCATATATTTCAACTTTTTGAGCAAAACTCTTTTAGTGCAAAATTAGAAATTTATGAAGAAGAGATTAAAAACATCAAACAACAATTTAAAAACTTTTTTACCCTAAACCTACAAAATAAACAAAATAATCTAAATGCACTTTTACAGGCATTTCAAAACAATGATCCATCCAAAAGAGATCGTATAGGCATTGCACAGGTAAGTAAAGAAGGAAAGAAGATAGACCTTTCATCTTTGAAAAAAGGAGATATTTTTCAACTCCAAACATCCAAAGTTGCAATCAGTGCTGAAGTTAAAACTAAACAAAATCTTTCCTAAAGTAATTTATCGTGTTTAAATCTATCTTTACAAATAGTTTTGGAATTTTGACATCAAGGATTTTAGGATTTTTGAGGGATATGCTACAAGCTTCTATCCTTGGAGCAAATATATACACAGATATATTTATTGTAGCATTTAAATTGCCTAATCTTTTTAGACGTATCTTTGCAGAGGGTGCTTTTTCTCAAAGCTTTTTACCAACATTTACCCACTCTAAACAAAAAAGTGTTTTTGCAATGCGTACTTTTGTAAAATTTATACTATTTTTACTGATTTTTGCAATTTTTGTTACAATTTTTAGCCAACAATTTGCAAAATTAATTGCCTGGGGATTTGATGATAGTACGATAAAAGCCGCTGCACCTTTGGTTTCGATTAACTTTTATTATCTTATCTTGATCTTTATTGTCACCTTTTTAGCGTCACTTTTACAATATAAAAATCATTTTGCAACTTCAGCATTTTCTACTGCACTTTTAAATATCACAATAATCGGTGCATTACTTTTATCACAGGATCTTCCAAAATCAACTATTATATATTACATGAGTTATGGCGTTATTTTGGGTGGTTTTTTACAAGTGTCAGTGCATATTATAGCATCTAAAAAGCTACATCTTTTTAAGCTTATTTTTGGTGGTTTAAAAAATATAAAAAACAAAAAAAACTTAGTCAAAGAAGATGAAAAACGTTTTAAATCTACCTTTTTTGCCTCTGTATTGGGTAGTTCTACAGCACAGATTTCTGCTTTTTTAGATGGCTGGCTTGCATCATTTCTGGTTTCAGGCTCTATTAGTTATCTATACTATGCAAATCGTATTTTTCAATTTCCTCTAGCTCTTTTTGCCATAGCTACATCAGTTGCCATCTTTCCCAAAATCACACGTTATCTAAAACATGATGATCACAAAAAAGCCCAGGTTATGCTCAAAAATAGTTTTTGGTTTTTAGCTGCCCTACTCTCTTTGGCTACAACTGTTGGTATTATTTTCTCACATGAGATTGTGTGGCTGCTTTATGAAAGAGGTTCGTTTACAAGTAAAGATTCTATTCATACAGGTGTAGTTTTAGCCATGTATCTTGTAGGATTGATTCCCTTTGGTTTATCAAAGATTTTCTCTTTGTATCTATATGCAACACACAAACAAAAAACAGCGGCTAAGATTTCAGGCATTGCTCTTGGATTTAATATCATCCTCTCACTCTCACTAATCAAACCTCTTGGTGCTAGTGGATTAGCACTTGCTAGCTCTATAAGTGGTATTGTTTTATTTATACTTACCATAAGAGAGTTTGGGATAGCAGAATTTTTTGCTATAATCAAAGACAAATATGCGATTTATCTGATGATAAGCCTTATCATCACTATCGCTTTGTTACTTTATATCAAGGAACTACTCAGTGCATATCTATAACACCCAGTCAAGAAAAAAAGAGAAATTTATCCCCTTAGAAGATAATAATGTCCGTATATATGTATGTGGACCTACCGTTTATGATGATGCTCATTTAGGACATGCAAGAAGTTCTATAGCATTTGATCTTCTTCGACGTACACTAAAAGCACTAGCTTATCATGTTATATTTGTCAAAAACTTTACAGATATAGATGATAAAATCATCAAAAAGATGAAAGAGAGTAATCAAACTTTAAAAGAAGTTGTAGATTACTATATCCAACGATACAAAGATGATATGCACAAAATAGGTGTAGAAGATGGAGATATCGAACCCACTGCTACACAAACTATGGATGATATTATAAAATTTATACAAACACTTATCGACAAAGGATATGCTTATATTA
>JALSQA010000256.1 GCA_026985685.1 Campylobacterales bacterium
TGAGATAATTCAAAAAGAAGAACTTCCTATCAAACTAACCTCTTATACTGCTTGTTTTCGTAAAGAAGCAGGAAGTGCAGGACGTGATACAAGAGGGATGATCAGACAACACCAGTTTGATAAAGTAGAACTTGTCTGTATCACAACACCAGAACAAAGTGATGAAGTTTTTGATGATATGGTCTCTTGTGCTAGTGATCTGCTTACTTCTCTTGGATTACCACATAGGCTAGTTCTCCTTTGTGGTGGGGATCTTGGTTTCTCTGCGGCAAAAACAGTAGATATCGAAGTATGGCTTCCTGGTCAAAATCGCTACCGTGAAATCAGCTCTATCTCAAATACCAGAGCATTTCAGGCAAGACGTGCCAAAATCCGATACAAAGAAGAGAAAAAAAATCTCCCAGTACATACACTAAATGGCTCATCTCTTGCAGTTGGACGAACACTTATTGCTATCATGGAAAATTATCAAAATGAAGATGGTTCGATCAGCATTCCAAATGTACTTCTAAAATATATGACTTCATAAAAGTAGCGGTTGATGGCTGAAGAAGAGTTTCTCGATCTTGATGACGAATTAGAAGAGCTAGAAGAGACTGACTTAGCCGATGCCTCTGCAAAGATAGATACAAACCTTGAAGTAGAACAAAACAACAAATTATTATATATCTTAATCATCATACTACTTTTGGGTATTTTGATTTTAGGTGGTATCTTCTTTTACATTTATACAAAGAAAAAAGATACTCAAAAAACAAAAGAAGTTAATGCAACAGAAATTGTTCAAAATATCACACAAAAAGTCACACGCCAAAAAGAAAATACCAAAGTCCAACAGTGGCTAAAAGAAGCCAAAAAGCTTTACGATGAAGGCAAAAAAGAAGAAGCACTGAAAGTTTATGAAAAGATAGGACATTTTAACAGAGCACTCTCTTTTTTCAATATCGGAGTTGCTAAACTAAAAGATGCAAATTATACAGATGCTATAAAAGCATTTGACAAAGCATCTTTTGATGATTCCCTCAAATGTGAAAGTGCTCTAAATGCAGCAGTATGTGCTTACAATCTCAAAAACAAACCTTTATTTGAAAACTATCTTCATTTAGCCAAAAAATATTTGATTTTTAAACAAAATTCACCACTATATTCATATTATCAAACATTGATTCAATATTATCAAAATGCCTTTGTGGAAGCATTAGTTGCCATAAAACACCCTACTTCTGATTTTTATCAAAATAAACAACTCTTTTTAGGTGCGAAAATTTATACATCTTTTGAAGAGAGTCAAAATGCTATTACCATGCTTGAAAAAGCTGATCAGCCAAAAAACTTCTTTACACTTGGCTTACTATATGCAAATATTGGTCAATTTTCTATCGCTGCTTCGTATTTTCAAAAAGCTATAGACATCAAAGATCATAAGAAACAAGCACAAATGGCACTCGCACTTGCACAAAACAAACTTGGCAATTTAGAAACAAGTGCAAAATTACTTCAAGTCCTAGATCAAAACGATAGTAATGCAGCAAGTATTTACCCTATCAAAGTAACATTAAAAAAATCCCTCTTTGATCCTACCATCGCACAAAAAGAGTTTCAAAACAGACTTTTTTTAGACAAAATCTATAAATATTCATTGCTTTTTTATTATGCACCTTACAAACTATCAATCTATCAAAATGGTTTTAAACAAATTCAAAAAGGTGCTAAAAAGATAGATATAGACAAAACAAAATCTGCACTAAATTATCTACAAAACAGCATGAACATCGCACAAATTGATATCCAAATAGGTGAAGCTATCAAAGATACGCTTTCACATCATCTATACAAAGCCCAGGATATATTTAAAGCAGCACTCAAAAGATATCCATGGGATGCCATCTTGCACTATAACCTAGGCTTAACATATGCCCAAATGTTCAATTTTAAAGAAGCATACAAAGAGTTTTCAAAAGCAACAACACTAGATACCAAACTTTACGAAGCTATCATATTTAGATCACTTTGTGCACAACTAATCAACAAAGACTCTAACATCCCAAATCTACAAAATATTTATGATCTCCTATCAGTTTCATCTGATAAAAAATATGCACAAAGAATCACAGCACTTATCAATATCACAAAAGGAACTATGGCTTTATCAAATGGATATTTAGATCCAAAACAAACCATAGATATAGCTATCAACCTTATCTTTGCTTTTGACAGAGGTGAAAAAATAGCATATAAAGAAAATGCTATCAACCTAAAAACTAAAGTTCCTAAAGATATTGTCGCCAATATACTTTATATCGATGCGTTTGAAGACAAAACAGATATCAAAGCTTATGCAAAAGCAATCCAAAATAAATTGACCATAAATAAACTTGATTTTACACCTTTATATTTTGGAGAAACCCTGCCACGTGAAATGTATATCTCCATGTTAAATATCGCTGGTACTGTACATATTTTATTTAAAAATCTACAAGATCAAAAAAATCAATATAATCAATCAATCGCATATAATCAATCACTGGCATTAAGTGCTATTT
>JALSQA010000257.1 GCA_026985685.1 Campylobacterales bacterium
GTAATCGCTATCGAGTGTGGTAATACACCAGGATACTATCAAAAAGGTATCGGTGAAATCGGTCAGGAACAAGCTTTAAATACAACTGGAAGAGTGGTACAGGTTTTATCTAACTAAAAACCAATACTAAGGTATCCTATGAGTAAGTTAGCAGATATATTAGATAAAATAGATCCTCATCAAATAGAAGATTTTTTAACATACGCACAAGTTAAATTAGCAAACTTAGAAGATGCGACAGATAGTGACAATCTTACAGGTATAGCAAAATTTTCACAAGAAATTTATGAAGAAGCAAATAGACTTCAAATTTCACAAATTAGCTCTATAGCAAAAGAGATTGCATTAAGAGCATCTTTAAATAGAAAGAGTGATTATAACAGATTTTTTGATCAATTAAGAGAGTCTATCTATATACTTGATCAAGAATTTTCACTTCATGAGGAGATGCTTGCCTGCTAAATAACCACTTGCCCAGGCAAAATGGAGATTGTACCCTCCTCTATCTCCATCCACATCCAATACTTCTCCTGTAAAATAGAGATCTTTTTGAAGTTTCGACATAAAAGTTTTTCGATCTATCTCATCACATGAAATACCTCCTGCCATCACTTCCGCACCTTTTGCACCTCTTGAATCTACAATAGTTATTGAAAGATTTTTTATCATATAAGCTAAAGCGTGTAAATGTTTTGTCTGTAATTTCAATACATGAGATAAATTTGTTTTTTCCAAAATAAAATAGACTAACTTTTGATGCAAAATACCATTTAACCATAAAGCAGGTTTTTTAGAAGAGAATTGCTGGGACTTTTTTTGGAGTAATTTTTTAAGAGAGGAGATAGAAATATCAGGCAGTAAATCTATTTTAATCACACATGATTTTCCTTGCGACAGACCATAAACTACACCTCTGCTGATATCCAAAATAGCTAATCCAGATAATCCATAATCTGTAAAAAGCAAATCACCTCGTATCTCATTAATAAGATTTTTTTCTACATATGCACTAAGTATTGCATCAATTTTTACACCACTTACTCTTTTGAGTAACTTCTCATCACTTACTAACTGCACCAAAGATGGAAATGCAGGATAAATCTTATGTCCAAAACTTTTAGCAAAACTATAACCATCACTACTGCTGCCAAGAGAAGGCATAGCAAGAGAACCTGAGGAGATTACAACTTTATCAAAAAACAACTCTTCTTTATCTGTTAATACAATAAATTTATCACTAAAATATTTTAAACTTTTTACATTTGAATCTACTTTGATTTTAACACCATTTTGCAAAAGTGCATCTTCCAAAAAAGCAACTACACTACTTGACTGTAAAGACATAGGAAACATACGCCCATCCTCAATACAAACCAAATCAAGACCCAATTTAGCAAAAAAATTCTCTACATGATGTTTTGAAAAATGTTTAAGTGTCTCTTTTACCAAAGAGAGATGATGCCCATGATAATAGTGCTCACCAATATCAACATTGGTGATATTGCACCTTCCATTTCCTGTAGCTAATATCTTTCTACCTAACTTTTTATTTTTTTCTATAAGTGTAACATCACAACCACCTTGAGCCGCAACAATGGCACAAACCATACCAGATGCACCACCACCAATAATTCCTATCTTCTTTTTCATAAGAGAGATTGTATCATATATATCACATATAAGAGGTAAAGCGATATATAAAATATTTATTAATCTTTAAGTATAATGAAAAGTTAGTACTATTAAATTAAGAAATTATAGTTTTTGGAAATGGTGACTTTAGCCCATCAATCAATGTCTAGCTAAAGCAAGACTTCCATAAAACTTCTTAACTTAATAACAGTAAAGGTACCTATCAATACCATTAAATGATGTTTATATACTTGGAAATGGTGACTTTAGTCCCATCTAATAGCGATCTAGCTAAAGCAAGATTTCCAAAGTAACATCTTAACTGAATGGCATTGACGGTACACATATTTAATAAAGGATAATAAATTGAACTATAAACTAATAACAGCAACACTACTTTGTGCCTCACTTGCACAAGCGGATTTTTTAGGTGGTGAAATCAGCGTCGGATACATGAATGAACAACCTTCAGGAAATTTTTCTTACCAGGGAAGCCAAGGAGATGTTGAAAATACATTTGGCTGGAAAAGTCAAAATACAATCCTTGCCAAAGCATACCTTGAACACCCTATTCCTATCATACCAAATATACGTCTTACATATACAAAACTTTCACACAGTGGAAGTGGACAAGTGACAAATTTTACTTATGGTGGTAAACATTACAGTGGTACAATAAAGACTGATTTTGATACAGATATCATCGATGGTACTTTATACTATGAGATACTAGACAATTGGATAAGCCTTGATCTAGGACTAAATGCAAAGTATATAGATGGTACTGCTACTGTAGACAATGATCTCATAGGCAAATCACAAGCAGACCTAAGTGCCGTCATCCCTACACTATATGCCAAAGCCAGATTTGATATACCCGAGACAAATTTCAGCTTTCAAGCAGAAGGAG
>JALSQA010000258.1 GCA_026985685.1 Campylobacterales bacterium
AAGTTGTTTTAAAATCTTTGGTTTTTGTAGTTTTGCTATAAAAGAGTAAATTACTTTTTCATTATATATATCTTCTCTATGAGCGGTATTGCTCATGACTGTATGATATCGTACTAGAGTGGCAGCGTCTTTTGCTAGTTGTTCATCAAATCCTAAATTTAAAGCATATTTTCTAATCATTGAAGCACCAAGAATTGAGTGATCTTTTTTTCGTCCTTTACCACAGTCATGTAAAAAAGCACAAAGTCGTACTATAGCTTTATCTTCGAGTGATAAATGGTCAAAAATCTCACAAACATGAGGATCTGTAATATCTTCAAGTGCCTGTAAAGTATAAATAGAATGTCTTTCAACGGAGTGTGTATGATAGCCGTCAAATTGAGGTAAATAAGCAACTTTCCTTAGTGGGGGGATTAGAAAATTTAGTTGATGTGCACGATAAAGTGCAAAAAAGACATGAGCACTATATCGTTTGTCAAATAGTGATTTGATAGTTTGATTTAGCAGGGTTTTATCTATATTCTGTGTGGATGCAATTTTTAGATAGTGTATAAAGCTGATGTCATATTTTACATCAAGATCTCCAAAAGCTTCCATCATGATTAGAATAGAATGGAGGTTTTCTTTTTGTGCATACATAGATGTATAGAGTGTTTGATCACATAGATAAATATTCTTTGAAATTCTGGCTGCTTTTAAGAGTGGAATGTTAGTGGACTCGAAAAATAGTGTATGTGTAATTCGTTTTATGACAATCATCGTAATGGTATTGATATGATGCATCGCTTCAAATGTTTTTTTGACTGTTTTTGTCTGATCTAGCTTTAGTTTAGATGCGACATCAGGGATAAGTTCCATAAGTAGTTTATCACTTTTTTTGCCACTGCTTAAATGCAAAGCTGATCGCAAACGATATAAAAATTCTACAGATATCATCAACTCACTATACTCTTGACTACTGATATATATAGATGAAATATCTCTGATTTTTGTAGCATTAAAGAGTATTTTAGTGATCCAGAAAAGTGTATTAAAATCTCTTAATCCTCCTGGTGAAGATTTGATATCTGGTTCCATAGTCAAAGGATATTTTTTGATACTCTTTTTTCTCTCTTGTATCTTTTGAGAGATGAAAGTTTTTTGTTCATAGAGTCTGATCTGCTTTAAGATGACTTCACTTTCCATCCAGAGATATTTTGAACCATAGATAAAACGTGATTCCATCAAAGCAGTTTTGATAGTGTGATCACTGTGTGCAGCTTCAAATAGCGTATCTATCTCATGTACTCTGTGACCTAGTTTCATACCACTATCCCAAAGGATTTGTAACATTGATTCTATCACAGGAAGAATATTAAAAGCGGGGATATCTTTGTAGAGGATCAAAAGATCAATATCAGAATAGACACATAATTGTTCCCGTCCATATGAACCCATAGCAATGATTGAGATTGGTATTGTATTGATCATGGGAAGGTAAGTTTTGAAATGTGTACGAAGGGTATATTTGTATACAGCTTTGATGATAATATCTATATTTTTGGTATGGTTTACTAAAAAGTTTTTGCCTTGATCTTTTTCAAAGATACTCTCCAGGGAGTCTAAGTAGTGTTTGATTTTCTCTTTAATCGTTTTTGAAACTTCAAATTCTGAGTCGTGTTGGTTTAAAAGTTCCTCTATGTCCATATAAAGTTTCAAATAATTCCCCTTTTGATTATTAAAGTTAAATTATATCAACTAATTGATTAAAATTTTTTAAGGCATCATTATACGTTTTGGCTTATAATCGTCGAAGTTTAGATTAAAGGAGTCGAGAATGAATTTACTTGTCAAAAGTATAAGTTTAGTAGTCTTATCGGGAGTGTTTATGCAAGTTAGTGCCGTGAAACTTGAACTTACCCCGACAATTTCAAAAAAGATAACCAATAAAGATACTACATTACGTGATAATAAAGTTATGTTAGGTATTCGTGGTACTGCGTATTTAAATGATAATGTTGGTATCCAGTTAGGTGTAGAATCATCAAACAACAACCGGACACTTGGTGTAGGTGGTGGTTATGGTAAAACTGATATCGAAAGAGGTACAGTAAATGCTATCTATGAAGTAAGTGGAAAAAGAGTACGCCCTTATGGTTTAGTTGGTATTGGTTATGAAAGAACACATGATGATAATGTTAATACTGTAACAAATAACAATGATGATTCACAAGTTTTTTATAATGCTGGTGCCGGTGTAAAATTTGGTATCAATGATAATGTTGATATTGTTACAGAAGTAAAAGCTATTCATAAAGTTGAAAATAGTGATGATGATATCATGGGTACAGTGGGTGTTGGTATAAAATTTGGTGAAACTAGCCAAAAAGAGCCTACTTGTGCATCTCCAAAAGCTCTATCTTTAGATCAATTTGCAAAAATGTGTAAAACACCTGCCACACAGCCTGTAGCTAAAGTACAGCAAACCCAGCCTATGGCAGTTCAAAAAGAGATTCCAGTACAACAACCTGTAGCACAGCCAGTTTTACAAGAAGCACA
>JALSQA010000259.1 GCA_026985685.1 Campylobacterales bacterium
AGAGACTTGTATCTGTTTGCAAAGATGTTTTATTTCTATTTTGTTTTGACTGAGTCGCCAATAAATTTTGCAAGACATTACTTTTTGTATCTTTGTTATGTTTAGTTTTTGAAGTTTCTGTAGTGGTTAGTTTTTTTATTTGATTATCCATTGTTTTAAAAAATTCTTCACTATTTATTTTTTTGACAAGACTATTTGTTTTTAAATCTAAAGTTTTCTCTTCTTTAAAAAATTCAATATTTTTAACCTTAATACCATGTTTTTGGGCAATATTTAAAAGGTCTTGAATGTTTTTTGCATTTTTGAACTCTTTTTGCACATTTAAATCTAAAAGTGATGTCTTTAATGCTTTTGAATCAGTTGGAAAATCTAATATTTTATGATTACTGTTTTGCAAAAAAGAGGCTATTTGTATTAATGACTCTATAGAAACTTCTTCTTTTTTATCTAAAAATAGTTTTTCTTTAGAAAAATGTGACATAATTTCTTGATTTTTATCAAAATCTTTTGGTAAATCGAATAATTTTCCAATTAAAAAATTTTTATTTTCTTCATTTGGTAATTCCTGAAGTAAATTTTTGATTAAATCTTCAAAAAAATCTCCCTTTTGTGCTTTTTCATTTTCATCAAGATTTTTTATATTTTTACTACTAAATTTAATATCTTTATTTTCAGTTGGTGTGCTTAGTAAAAGTCCGTTCATTTGGTTCCTTTTTCGTGCTTTTATATGAAAAAAAGTGAGCAACAAATGTGCCAATTTCACTTTATTAGTAAATTTAGGTATAATCCGCGAAATTATGAATAAAATAGGATATAAATGAAAGAGATTAGAAATATTGCCGTAATCGCACACGTTGATCATGGTAAAACCACTTTAGTAGATGAGCTGTTAAAACAGTCAGGAACTTTTGATGCACATCAAAAAGTAGATGAAAGAGTAATGGACAGCAATGATTTAGAAAAAGAAAGAGGTATTACTATCCTTTCTAAAAACACAGCTATAACATACCAAGATTATAAGATTAATATTATTGACACTCCAGGTCATGCTGATTTTGGTGGTGAAGTTGAACGTGTATTGAAAATGGTAGATAGCGTTTTGTTACTTGTTGATGCACAAGAGGGTGTTATGCCTCAAACAAAGTTTGTAGTAAAAAAAGCACTTGAACTAGGTCTTCGACCTATTGTTGTTATCAATAAAATAGATAAACCAGCAGCTGAACCTGATCGTGTTGTAGATGAAATTTTTGATCTGTTTGTAGCTCTTGATGCAAATGATGAACAATTAGAATTTCCAGTAGTGTACGCAGCAGCCAAAAATGGATATGCAAAATTAGATCTTAATGACCCTGATGATAATATCCTGCCAATTTTAGATACTATTATTGAACATGTTCCAGCTTCATCAGGAAGTGTAGATAATCCTCTGCAACTTCAAGTTTTTACACTAGATTATGATAACTTTGTTGGTAAAATTGGTATTGCTAGAATTTTTAACGGAAAGATTAGTAAAAACCAAAATATTACATTAATCAAAGCCAATGGTGAAAAAATAAATGGTCGTATTTCCAAGTTAATAGGATTTCTAGGGCTTGAGAGAGTTGATATTGATGAAGCAGTAAGTGGTGATATTGTTGCTGTTGCAGGATTTGAGGCTTTGGATGTGGGTGATACTTTAGCAGATCCATCTAATCCTGTAGCCCTTGATCCTATGCATATTGAAGAGCCTACTCTTTCAGTTATGCTTTCTGTAAACAACTCTCCACTTGCTGGAACTGAGGGAAAATTTGTTACATCTAATAAAATTGCTGAGAGATTAGAAGCGGAGATGCAAACTAATATCGCCATGAAGTATGAAAGTAGTGGAGAGGGGACATTTAAAGTATCTGGTCGTGGTGAACTTCAAATCACGATATTGGCTGAAAATATGAGACGGGAAGGTTTTGAATTTTCACTTGGTCGTCCAGAAGTAATTATCAAAGAAGAAAACGGTGTTAAAATGGAACCATTTGAGCATTTGGTGATCGATGTTCCTGATGACTTTACAGGTGTTGTGATCGAAAAATTAGGACGTAAAAAAGCAGAGATGAAAGCTATGACTCCTACAGGGGATGGACAAACAAGAATTGAATTTGAAATTCCTGCACGTGGTTTGATCGGTTTTAGAAGTCAGTTTTTGACAGATACAAAAGGTGAGGGTATTATGAATCACTCATTTTTAGAGTATCGACCATTGATGAGTGGAATAGAACATCGTATGAATGGTGCATTAGTTTCTATGGAAACAGGAGTTGCATTAGGATTTTCGATTTTTAATCTTCAAGATCGTGGTGTTATGTTTATTCAACCACAAGATAAAGTGTATGTTGGTATGATTATTGGTGAACACGCACGTGCAAATGATTTAGATGTAAATCCTATTAAAGGAAAACAATTAACCAATGTCAGAAGTTCAGGTGCAGATGAAGCGATCAAACTTGTCCCTCCTAGAACTCCAACACTAGAGAGTGCATTAGAGTGGATTGAAGAGGATGAATTAGTTGAAGTAACACCTAAAAGTATCCGTATTCGTAAACGTTATCTTGATCCAACAGTTAGAAAAAGAATGTCAAAAAAGGCTAAAGCATGAGAAAATTGATGGCACTTATGAAATATTTACCTATAATTTTAATGATCCTTCGTAAATTTAAGAAGTAATGGTATAATTAACACAATCTTAAATTTAAAGGAGGATTAATTATGGAATTAAATGATCTTGTACAAATGGGTACACAACTATTTAAAGATAAATTAGGTGATCAAGCATCAGGTATGGATGACAATTCAATCATGGATGCATTAAGTGGATTGGTTTCAAATGGTGAAGGTGGTCTTGATTTAAGCAATATCCTTTCATCACTTGGTGATGGTAATCTTGGAAGTATTATCTCTTCATGGGTTGGAAGTGGAGATAATGAATCAGTAGATGGTTCTACCTTATCAAATATTCTTGGAAGTGATCAAATCTCTGCATTTGCTGAAAAATTGGGTATCGATCCAGATACAGCAGCAGAAGGACTTTCTGATGTAGTACCAAATATGGTAGATAAAGCAACAGGCGATGGTTCATCTATCCTTGATTCACTTGGTGGTGTTGATGGATTAATGGACATGGCAAAAGGTTTTTTTGGAAACAAATAGTTATTTAGGAGTGTTTTGCTCCTAAATAATCTTCTATATTAATCTTGTATTAATAATTTTACCTCTTTTTACGATATACTACAGCGTTACAATAAACAAACAAAAAATTTAGGAGAAAATAATGGCTTTATATGATAGAGATTATATTAAAAACAATATCTCAACACAAGCACAAAACAATTCTTTTTCACAAGAGAGAGAAGAGAGTGGAGATTTAGCAACATTTATAAAACAGACTTATCAACTTTTTGCAGGTAGTTTACTTGTAGGTGCAGCTGGTGCATATGTTGGTATGGGTATTCCTGCGATTCGTGAATATTACTGGGGATTTGTGATTTTAGAATTTGCATTGATCTTTGGTATTGGATTTGCAAGAGCAAAACCAGGTTTAAATTTATTTATGCTATTTGCATTTGCTTTGGTCTCTGGATTGACTATGTCAGTAATGGTTGGGCATTTTATTAGTGCAGGTGCTGGAGGAATTGTAGCAAATGCATTGATTTTGACAACAGTAGCATTTGGTGGTTTATCCATGTTTGCCATGAATTCGACACGTGATTTTACTAGTATGGGTAAAATGCTTTTTATCACACTTATAGTGATTATCGTAGCAGGACTTTTAAATGCATTTTGGTTACATAACCCTTGGATGCAAGTAGGAATAGCTTCTGTAAGTGCTATACTATTTTCAGCATTTATCCTTTATGATACTCAAAATATTATCCAGGGTAATTACGGACATCCAGTAGATGGGGCATTGGCTCTATATCTTGATTTTATCAACTTATTTACTTCATTGCTTCAAATTTTAGGAATTTTTGGAGATGATGACTAAAAAAGAGAAGGATTTTTCCTTCTCTAAACTCTACCGCTTAATAGATGCCAATCTAAATCGTCTTCGTGAAGGCATTCGCGTTTTAGAAGATATTCAAAGATTTATATTTGATAACAAATCTCTTGCTAAAAAATTAAAAAAATTACGCCATCAATGTCGAGTTAATGATTATGAAAGTTATTTAAAACAAAGAGATATTATTGGTGATGTTCTTAAAGAAACTACTATTTCAGAGTCTAAACGTGATAATATTAACTCTTTAATACTATCTAATATAAAACGTTCCCAAGAGAGTGCCAGAGTGTTAGAAGAGAGTTTTAAACTGATAGATTCTAATGAAGCAGAAAAATTTAAACTTATCAGATATACTCTATATGATATAGAAAAAGAAATATTTTGATTATATCTTTTTACCCCAGACAAATAAAACTTCAAATTCTAAGTATGTGTGTGGATAGTTTTTGATTAAACTTTTTGTTTGAGTTAATGTTAATTTTCTCTCTCCTCCACTGACACCACTTTGTTTGATATAGCGAAATTTTGAAATATTATCTTTAAAATTGAGTCTATATATGATTTTTTCATGTTTTATGTGAAAATATTTCTTTAAAATTTTTAATAGATGTTTACTATTTGGTAAAAAATTTGGCATTTTTGTTAAAGTATAAATAGCATTAAAAGTACCATCACAAAATAGAGCAAATGCGATATTGTCAGTAATTTTAGAAATATTTTCTATAAGTTTTTCAATATCGTTTGCCCATTGTAAAGCAGAAGATGAGATTACTATATCAAAATGTCCAAGATTTTTTAATAGATTTTCATTTTCAAAATTTTGTTCTAATAATATAACTTTTTTATCTCTTGGATGAAGTGTGCACATATTTTTTGCTTGATCTATACCTGTAAATTTATCAATTTCCCAGTTTATTTCATGATAAACAGCACCTGCACCACATCCTAAATCAAGAATATTTTTTGGTTTTGTTTTGATGTTTTGAATCAATTTTTTAACAACTTGTTCTTGAATAATATTGTGTTTTAGATAACTATTCGCACGACGGGAAAATTCATTGGTATGTAAAGAAGTCGCTGGATGGGTCATTTAATGGTACTTTTAAATAGTTTAGCTATAATCGCACAATTATATCTAAAAAAGGTTTTAAAAAATGAGTTCAGTCCTTTTAATTTTACAATTTGCACTAGCTGTAGTGTTAACTATTGTAGTTTTACTACAAAAAAGTTCTTCTATTGGTCTTGGTGCATATAGTGGAAGTAATGAGTCTGTATTTGGAGCGAAAGGTCCAGCTGGATTTTTGACAAAATTAACATTCCTTCTTGCTGTCGCATTTGTAATCAATACTTTAGTATTAGGGTATATTTACAATAAAGAGAACAAAGGCTCTATCGTTGATACAATTAAAACAACAAATATTCCAGCACCTACTATTCCTGCAACTACAACACCAAAAGCACCTGTAGCACCAGCTGCACCTGTTGAAAAAAAGTAATACAAGGAAAAAAAATGGCTTTAACAGCAATTTATGCACATCAAAAAGAGGCAAATGAAAAAGCACTAGAAGCTCTTAAAAGAGATTTTACAACACTAAGAAGCGGTAAAGTATCTACTTCGATTGTAGATCAGGTAAAAGTTGATTATTATGGAACTATGACACCTTTAAGTCAAGTTGGCTCTGTATTAGTTACTGATGCTACAACTATTACTATTTCACCTTGGGAAAAAAATCTTCTTCCTGAAATAGAAAAAGCAATACAAGGTGCAAATATCGGTGTAAATCCAAATAACGATGGTGAAGTGATTAAACTTTTTTTCCCACCAATGACTGTAGAACAAAGACAAGAGAGTGCCAAACAAGCTAAGGCTATGGGTGAAAAAGCAAAAGTATCTATAAGAAATGTACGAAAAGATGCTAATAATAAGATCAAAAACCTTGAAAAAGAGAAAGAAATAACCGAAGATGAAAGCAAACGTGGGCATGATGAAGTACAAAAAAATACAGATAGTGCTATCAAAAAAGTAGATGAAATGGTTAAAGAGAAAGAAGTAGAACTTCTTAAAGTGTAATTATGGCAATAGATTTAGAAAAAGTATATAAAGAAGCGGGTGCATTACTTGAGGGGCATTTTTTATTAAGTAGCGGGAATCACTCTCAATTTTATCTTCAAAGTGCAAAAGTACTTGAAAACCCTAAAACAGCTGCTTTATTGGCAAATGAATTAGCAAAGCAAATTAAAAAATCAAATATTAAAATAGATACTGTATGTTCTCCTGCTCTTGGTGGAATTTTAGCAGGTTATGAATTAGCACGTGCATTGAATGCAAGATTTATCTTTACTGAAAGAGTTGATAAAGTTATGACTCTTCGCAGAGGTTTTGAGGTAGAAGAGGGTGAAAATATTTTAATATGTGAAGATATTATCACTACTGCGGGATCTGCTTTAGAAGCGGCAAAGGTTGTTGAAGAAAAAGGAGCTAAAGTTGTTGCTTTTGGAGCATTGGCAAATCGTGGCTTTTGTCAAAGAACAGGAAGTAAAAAAACAGCAAAGCCAGAGTGTAAATTGCCAAAAGATATGCCTTTTTTTGCTTTAGATGATTTTGATTTTGAAATTTATGAACCCCAGAATTGTCCATTATGTAAAGATGGTAGCAAAGCATATAAACCTGGAAGCAGAGGAAACTAAATAAAGGCTAAAATCAGTCGATATTTCTATTTTGACAAAGGATAGTAAATGAAAATACTTGTGACTGGATCAGCCGGTTTTATAGGTCATAATCTCGTAAAAAAATTATTACAACGTGGTGATGAAGTAGTAGGCATTGACAATATCAATGACTACTATGATATAAATCTAAAATATGGAAGATTAAAAGATTTAGGTTTAGAACAAAAGCAAATCTTAGAAAAATCTTTTGCAATCTCAACAAAATTTCCTAAACATAAATTTATCAAACTTGATATTAGCAACAAAGAAGAAATGGAAAAACTTTTTTCACAAGAGAAGTTTGATGCAGTATGTAATCTTGCAGCACAAGCTGGTGTTCGTTATTCTCTTGAAAATCCTCATGCTTATATACAATCTAATGTTGTAGGTTTTATGAATATTCTTGAAGGATGTAGACATAATGGTGTAAAAAATCTCTGTTTTGCCTCTAGTTCATCTGTATATGGGTTAAATCAATCCCAGCCTTTTAAAACAAGTGATCATACAGATCATCCTGTAAGTCTATATGCAGCTACTAAAAAATCTAATGAAATGATGGCTCATACTTATAGTCATTTATATGATATTTCAGCGACAGGGCTTCGTTTTTTTACAGTATATGGTCCTTGGGGAAGACCCGATATGGCACCTATGCTTTTTACTGATGCAATTTTAAATAATCGTCCTATAAAAGTTTTTAATCATGGAGATATGAGTCGAGATTTTACCTATATAGATGATATTACAGAAGGTGTCATAAAAGTAATTGACAATCCTGCAACTCCAAATAATAAATGGGATCCAAAAAATCCAAATCCAAATAGTTCAAGTGCTCCATATAAAATATATAATATTGGCAATAATAAACCTGTAGCATTGATGGAGTTTATCCAGGAAATAGAAGATAAACTAGACAAAAAAGCAGAAAAAAACTTTATGGATATGCAACCAGGAGATGTGAAAAGTACTTTTGCTGATGCATCTGGACTTATTGGGGAATTAGATTATCACCCCTCAACAACTATAAGTGAAGGTGTTGAATTATTTATTGATTGGTATAAAACATTTTATAATAAATAAAATTATCCAAATATTGTCCGATATATACATGATAAATATAAAAACATAAGGAAAGAATAATGAATATTGCTGTCATAGGAACAGGATATGTGGGATTAGTAACAGGTACATGTTTTGCTGAAATGGGTAATACTGTAATATGTGTTGATATTGATGAAAAAAAAGTTGAACAATTAAAAAAAGGTATTATTCCTATTTATGAACCTGGTCTTGAAAAGATGGTTTTAAAAAATCACAAGATAGGTACTTTAAAATTTACGACTGATATCAAAAAAGCTTTAGATAAAAGTGATATCTGCTTTATCGCAGTTGGAACTCCTATGGGTGAAGATGGAAGTGCTGATTTACAGTATGTACTTGCTGTTGCAAAAGCTATTGGTGAGAATATGAGTCATCATATGTATATTATAGATAAATCAACTGTTCCTGTTGGTACAGCAGATAAAGTAAAAAAAATGGTTCAAGATACTTTAGATAGCAGAAAAAGTGATCTTACATTTGATGTAATTTCAAACCCTGAATTTTTAAAAGAGGGTGCAGCTGTTGCAGATTTTATGAAGCCAGATCGTGTTGTAATTGGTGCAGACAATGAAAAAGCTTTTGATGTAATGCGTGAATTATATGCTCCATTTACACACTCTTATGAAAGATTTGTAGCAATGGATATAAAATCTGCTGAAATGACTAAATATGCAGCCAATGCTATGCTAGCAACAAAGATATCTTTTATGAATGAGATAGCCAATATATGTGAAAGAGTTGGTGCTGATGTGAATAAAGTTCGTCATGGTATTGGTAGTGATAGCAGAATAGGGTATAGTTTTATCTATCCAGGATGTGGATATGGTGGAAGCTGCTTTCCAAAAGATGTACAGGCATTAGCTAAAACAAGTAAAGATTTTGGATATGAGCCAAAACTTTTAGATGCAGTTGAAGCTGTTAATTATGCACAAAAAAGAGTTATAAGTGATAAAGTGATTAAAAGATTTGGTGAAAATTTAGATGGAAAAACTTTTGCTGTCTGGGGCTTGGCATTTAAACCTGAAACAGATGACATGAGAGAAGCTAGTTCTATCACTATTATAAATGAATTAACAAAAAGAGGTGCAAAAATAAAAGCATACGATCCAAAAGCTGAAGAAGAAGCAAAAAGTCATTATTTAAAGGATAACACTCAAGTAGAGTATGTTTCTTCAAAATACGATGCCCTAACAGATGCAGAAGCTATGATAATGGTAACAGAATGGAAAGAGTTTAGAAGTCCTGATTTTGAAGAGATGGAAAAACGACTAAATAATAAAATTATCTTTGATGGCAGAAACCAGTATAATAGAAAGAAATTAGAAGATAATGGCTGGGAATATTTTGAAATAGGTGTTGCATAAAAGTTATGAAATAGCGGTATAAATACTGCTATTTCATAATCAAAAAGAAGCTATAAACCAGCTTCTTTCATTTTTTCTGCTTGATAATGCTGAATAAGTGGGTCGATAATCTCATCAAATAAACCACCTTCCATAATAGCATCTAGTCTATAAAGTGTTAAGTTTATTCTATGATCAGATATACGATTTTGAGGATAATTGTAAGTTCTAATCCTTCCACTTCTATCTCCAGTACCGACTTGTGATTTTCGATCTGCCCCTTCTTCTTCTTGCTTTTTTTGCATTTCAAGATCATAAAGCCTGGCTTTAAGTACTTTCATGGCTTTATCTTTATTTTTATGCTGGGATTTTTGATCTTGATTTGTAACGACTATACCAGTAGGTAAGTGAGTAATTCTCACAGCACTATCAGTTGTATTTACTGATTGACCACCACATCCAGAACTTCTCATGACATCTATTTTTAGATCGTTTTCATTGATTTGTATTTCAACATCATCAACTTCTGGCATTACAGCGACTGTTATAGCTGATGTATGTACACGTCCTTGAGATTCTGTTGCAGGAACACGCTGTACTCGGTGAGTTCCACCTTCATGCTTTAATTTACTATAAGCACCTTCACCTTTTATGAGTGCAATCATCTCTTTGTATCCATCTACTGTACCTTCACTTGAAGATACGATTTCTACTTTCCATCCTTGATTTTCAGCATATCTGACATAAGCTTTAAATAAATCTCCAACAAATAAGGCTGCTTCATCACCACCAGTACCTGCACGCATTTCCAAATAGATATTTCTGTCATCATTTGGATCTCGTGGAAGCATAAGAATTTTAATCTCTTCTTCAATTTCTATTTTTCTAGGTTCAAGTTCTTTAAGTTCTTCTTTTGCTAATTCACCAAGTTCTTTATCTTCAAGCATCTCTTTATTGTCTTGGATATCTTGACAAACTTGTAGATACTCTTGGGCTTTTTCTTTAACAGGTTCAAGTGATTTTTGTTCACGTGAAAGTTCTGTCATTTTTTTTATATCTGATGTTATTTCTGGAGATGAGAGGAGATCGCTTATTTCGTTATATCGATCTAAAAATGGCTGGAGTTTTGATTTAAGCATATATATTTAATAAAAGAGTTTGCTG
>JALSQA010000260.1 GCA_026985685.1 Campylobacterales bacterium
ATTCTATATCTTTATAATTTGATGCAATTTCTAAAAGTTTTAGAATATTTGTATCTTCCCCTGGTAGGTCAAAAGTTGAGATAATTTGTTTGATAAGCTGGGGTAGGGGAGTGTATGTATGAAAATCTTTAAAATCAATCTCACTATCCCATGATAGACCAATTTTTGTTAAAAAGTTTGCTTTAGAGACCTCTTTTTTAAAATAGAGATATTTTAAAAGTTCTATTATTGCAGAAACCATAGGTGTATTTATCAATTTTTGTGTAGTTTGGGTTGTGATTTTTAGTGTTGGATCTTTTTGTAAAAGTGCTTCTTCTATCAAAAAAGCATCACCATTTGTGTATGTTAAAATAGCTATATCATCACTTGTGACACCTTTTTTTAGTAGATTGAAAACTTCCTGGATGATATTTTCTAGTAAATCTTCTTTTATGCTAACTTTGACATATCCACTTTGATCTGGTTGAAAACATTTTTGATCGCTGTAACCTTTGATGATATCTCGAAATGTTTCATTGACAAACTTTACTATATTGCAGCGGCTTCTGTAGTTTGTATCTAGTTTTTTTAGCGTCACATCAAAATGTTTTTGTACAAAGTGAAATAACTCTTTTGCACCACCTCTAAAGCGGTAAATTGATTGCTTAATATCGCCAACATAAAAAAATGTTTTGAGAGCTTTTGTTCCTATTCCTGCGTGTATCTCATGTATGATGGGATATAGGATTTTAAACTGTACTATATTTGTATCTTGAAATTCATCTATAAGTAAGTGTTCGATTTTACTATCTAATCTAAAGTATAAAAAATCACTATCAACCTTCTGGTGTAAAAGTTCATAAAGAGAATTGGTAATATCATTAAATCCAAGTGTATTTGATGCAATATTTTCATGTCTGATACTTAATTTGTAAAGCTGATATAGTTTAAAATATTTTGCCAGTAAAAAGTCATCTTTTTGAAGAAAGTATAGAGCTAGTTTAGTTTTTATTTCATGTAAAAGATTATCCATCTCTTTGTGATAACACTTTTTATAATCCCAATATTCAAAAGAATCTTTACAAAGCCAGCTTTTTGATAAAAGATCTTCTATATTGGTGATTTCTAATGTTTTTTGTGCTCGTTTAGAAAGATCTGGGCAGATATCGTTAAAAAGCATTTTGAGTTTTTCAACTAAGATCATAACTTCTTTGTCATAAGAAAGATTTGAAGGAGCGTCTATCTCGATAGCTGATAATTCGGACTCTTTGGTATACATATGCTCTAAAAATCTAAATATATCATGTAGTCTTTTGCTCTCTTGCGTTGAGAAAAGTACCAGAGATTTATAGGCATTTTCTCTTTTGACATTTGATAAAAATCTATGAATAAATTTATTTTCATCTTCTATCTCTTCGATTTGAAAATCAGGCATGAAGCCTAGATGTGTAGAAAATAGTCTCAATATTTGGGCGAAAAATTTATCTATTGTTGATATTTTTAGATCACTTATGAGATAGTTTGCATAAATATTTTCTCTTCTTTGCAGGATTTCTTCTTTGGAGAGTGATATTGTTTTGGATATCTCTTCTAACTCTGCCTGACGTTTTGGAAGGTGTAGCTCTTTTAGTACAGTTGATATACGTACTTTCATCTCATTGGCGGCTTTGTTTGTAAAAGTAAGAGTTAAGATGGTATTTGGTTTTGCATCTAGGTATAAAAGTGAGATATAACGGATAACCAGAGCAAAAGTTTTTCCACTTCCTGCACTTGCTTCATAAGCCAAAGATTGATAAAAAGCCATTATAAAATCCTATTGCAAATTTGAAGATAAGGGCAGTAGAGACACTTTTTGAGATCTTGTGTCATTGTAAAATTGTATGTTTGATTTTTTAATTCATCCAAATGCGTATATAAAAGTGATAATTTATCATCAAATAGTGGTTCATCTACCAATTTTGCCTGATTTAAGTCATAATAAAAAGCATCTTCTATATTTCCTAACTCTTTGGCTAGTATGTGATAAAACTGAAGTTGAAAATCTGTTGTATTTTCTAATGATTTTGCTGTAGTTTTTGGAATTTTGCCTGTTTTATAATCGATAATATAATAAAGATTATCTCTTTTATCCACACGATCTATCGTACCTGTGAGCAAAAGATGATCATGTTTTGCTGTAAAAGATTTTTCTACTTCTTGCACTAAAAAGCCTTCTTGAAATCTTTGTACTTCATGCTGGACAAAAGGTTTTAGTTTTTCAAGCCAGATATCTATCAGAAAACGAAGGTGTAAATTATCTTTTGACTGTAAATATAACTCTCTTTGGATGGCAACGAGTAATGTGTCACTATCTAAATATGATGTTTTTTGGGTATATACATTTTTTAAGGCACTGTGTATAAGTGTACCAATAATTCGTTCACTATTTAACTCTTTTGGTATTTCAAACTCTTCTAGTTCTTTGATATATTTGAAATAGTATTTACGTTTACAATCAAGAAATGTTTTCAGTTTGGTAGCTGAAATTTTTGTTTTTGTGAAATCATGTTCTAT
>JALSQA010000261.1 GCA_026985685.1 Campylobacterales bacterium
AAAATTTTATATCTTAAAAGAGGAAGAGGTAACTGTACCAAAGTTATTATATCTTCTTCCCGAACATGATGATTATTTTGCTATGAATTCTGTTAGTACGGGAACTACTATATATACTTGGGATACTTTTAAACCTCTCATCGAAAAAGCCAAAGCAAAAAGGAGTGGTCAATGGAAAAGTTTATGATTGCAGGAGTACAAGTCAATAAACAATCATTTAAAAGTTTTCTTTTGTCAAAAAAAATGTTATGGGCATACCTCTTTTTGGCTTTTGGTTTGTATGGTCTATATGATGTTTTTTCTCAACGATATTTTTTACTAACGGCTAATGCTCATGATGCTGGTATTTTCCCTGGAAGCACAGAAGTTGCACAAGCTATGAAAGAGGCGGTATTTGGTGATGGTGGTGAAGTAAAAAGAGAAGCTCCATGGTCATTATATATCGTTAATTATATGTATATGCTCTATACTGGCAGCGGGATAATCTTACTTGTTTCCCTGGCTGAAGTATTGCATATAGATGTGATAAAAAAAACTGCAACAGGGTTTTTGGCATTTGGTTTTGCTATGGTTTTGGGTGGTTTATTTACAATCTCTGTAGATTTAAATATATTGCATTTGCAGTGGCTTGTTTTATCTCCAAATATAAAAGCAGGTATGTGGTTGATGCTACCACTTTATGCTATATATCTTCCTATGGTACTTTTAGAGTTATATTTACTTTTAACGAAAAATAAAAATTTTGTTAAAAAGGTGGCTTTTCTTGTTTTGACTGTGGGGTTGGTGATTGAATTTACTGAGTATTATATACAGGCAAAACTCTTTGATATGAATACAGCAAGACACCTGTGGACTACATATCCAATTTTAACACTCTATTTTATTATCTCCTCATTGGCTGCATCTGCTGCTGTGATGATTTTGTATACTTTTGTTACTTATAAGAAGAAATTAGGAAATGATTATTCTGTTTTGATGCATTTATTAAAAGAGATTGCGTTATTTAGTGTCGTTGCTCTGGGTGCTTATGAAGCTACTGCATATCTATTTATAGATAAAAAGTGGGGTGCAATTATTTTATTTGGTGATTTTAAATTTTATTTTTTTGCATATATTGTTTTTGCTATTGGTATTCCTTTTGTATTGATTTTTAGAGGACAAACAAGTGATTTTCTCAAAGTTATTGCTTCTGTTTTTTTGGTTATTGGTACATATATTGGGCGTTTGATATTTGTTTATGGTGGTAATGCTTATCCCATGAGTGATCGTTTTGGTGTTGGTTTTGAAAAGTATGGTGAATATGAAAATATTAAAGATATTATATTTTTCATGCCCTCAATCGGTGAAATTGCTATTGTTATAGGTTCAGTTGGTGTGATATTGTTTGTCTATAATTTATTGGATACTTTTTTGTCAATTTCTAAAATATCTGAATAGATTAATATTTAAAGTAAAATAAGTTTTTATCTTAGTTGGTTATAATTGTGAGTGAAATTTTTATAAGGAGTTGTTATGGGTTTTTTTGATTTTATCAAAGATGCAGGTGCAAAGATTTTAGGTAAAGGTGATGACAATGAAAATGTCAAAAGCTTGATAGAAAAAGAGAGTGAGACTATGCCTATTGATAATCTTGACGTAGAGGTTCAAGGTGATACTGTGATCTTAAAAGGAAATGCAAAAAGTGCAGAAGATCGTGTAAAAGCAGCTTTGATCGCTGGAAATATTGAAGGTGTGACAAAAGTTGTTACTGATGATTTGACTACAGATGATGGTGTCGAAGCTTTAGATGATCTATATTATGAGATACAAAAAGGTGATACTTTATGGAGAGTTGCTGATATTTATTATAAAGATGGAAGTCGTTATAAAGAGATTTTTGAAGCAAATCGTGAAGTGATCAAAGATCCTGATAAAATTTATCCAGGTCAAATGATCAGAATTCCAAACTTTGTAGCATAGATATTAGCAGGAGGCTTTTGCCTCCTTTTGCAATCTAAAGTGGTTTTTGTGCGATAAAAAGAGTGGATATATCCATTGAGTAACCTTTAGCTACTTTTATATCAAAACCAATCTCTTTTAATTCTTCTATCAGTTTCTCTTTTGTCAAAAAACCTTCTATAGAATTTGGCAAGTAGTTATACGCTTCATAGTTTTTTGAGAGCAATCCACCAACAGTAGGTAGAATTTTTTTCATATAAAAATCTCTCAGTCTTGACATAAGTGTCTGTTTTTGTAATTTCGTAAATTCTAAAATAACCAACATACCTCCTGGTTTGAGAACACGATAAAATTCTTCAAGTCCCTCTTGTCTGTCCACAACATTTCGTAAGCCATAAGAGATACTTAATATATCTACTGAATTATCTTTGCTAGGTAAATCTTTTGCCTGTGCTTGTATGAACTTTGCGTTAAGTCCTTTTTCTTTAGCCATATCTAGCATACCAGAAGAAGGATCTACGCCATAAATATCACTGATTTTAATATTTTGTTTTTTGGCTTGTTTGTCCCAAAAATCACACATATCTCCA
>JALSQA010000262.1 GCA_026985685.1 Campylobacterales bacterium
AGATAAAAGATGAGATAAACTCTGCTTATTATGAGGTAAATTCAAGCGAGGGCGAGTGGAATGACCCTACCACTTTTATAGATGATATGAACACTGGACACAGACCAAGAACAAAAGGCGGTTACTTTCCTGTTCAGCCAATCGACTCTATGGTTGACCTAAGAGCGGAAATGATGCAAGTTCTTGAAGAGGTTGGCTTGGAAGTTGCTTTGGGTCACCACGAAGTTGCCCAGGCTCAAGGAGAGATAGGTATCAAATACGGCGATATCATAGAAGCCGGAGATAATGTCCAAAAGTATAAATATGTTGTGAAAATGGTTGCGCATCTAAACGGCAAAACTGCAACATTTATGCCAAAACCACTCTACGGAGACAATGGAAACGGAATGCATACTCACCAGTCAATCTGGAAAGATGGCAAAAACCTTTTCTACAAAGAGGGAAATTATGCAAACTTGAGTGATGAAGCAAGATGGTATATAGGTGGTGTATTTAAACACGCTCATGCAGTTGCGGCATTTACAAATGCTTCAACAAACTCTTACAAGAGACTGATACCTGGCTTCGAAGCTCCAAGCATACTAACTTTCTCAAGCCAAAACAGATCTGCAAGCTGCAGGATACCTTATGGTGCAGGAGAAGCCGCTACAAGGATAGAGTTAAGATTCCCTGATTCAACTGCTTGCCCATATCTTGCCTTTAGTGCAATGCTACTTGCAGGACTTGACGGTATAAAAAACAAATATGAACCTGTAGGTCCTATGAATGAAGACCTTTTTGAGTTAAGCTTAGCAGAAATTAGAGAAAAAGGTATACCTCAAATGCCACACACTCTAAGAGAAGCATTAGAGGGACTTATAGCAGACAATGACTTCTTAAAGCCTGTTATGAGTGACCTTTTCATAGATACATATCAACACTACAAATTTGAAACCCAAGTTTGGCCGGATGAAGCCAGACCAACAGCTTTTGAGTTTAAGTCAACTTACTCTTGCTAGTTTTCGAGAAACGAGATAGGAGAGGAGAGATGGAATTAGGAGGAGCGAGAACTCCTCCTATACACCTCTTCGCCTTTATCCCTAAAATAAAAGCTTGTTGTTACTTCTATAAAGATAGGATGGAATAGCTATGTAAAAAATGAAAAAAGAGCAAATTCTCAAAAGTTTTTAAGAGTATTTTACAACTTCAACAAAAATCTTTGAAAACCAAAAATGTATGCCTTACCACAAAAGTCATTTAGGATGTAGGATGTAGGATTTGATCTCTTTTAAAAGAGTTTTTACATCCCCTCTTGTAACATTTTCAAACTGGCTTTTATTAAATGTCTTTTGTCTTTTTGCAAGTTGCATTGTGGAAGTTACAATCTTTTTAGGAAGCTCTTCTATGCTAATTTTGCCATCAAGATACTCAAAGGTCTCTTTTATCCCTATAGCTTTTAGAGGTTTTGGCTCTCTTGTATATCTTTTTTCAAGATAAAAAACTTCATCAATCAGTCCATCTTCTATCATTTTTAGAGTTCTTTTCTCTATCCTCTTCTTTAACAGCTCTCTGTCTGTTGTGATTTCAAATATCTTTATATCTTTTGCGCTTGAAATTTTTCTATTTTTTTTGAAATAGCTGCTTAAAATTTCCCCTGTTGAAAAAAATATCTCAAGCCACTTTCCTATCCTGTAGTTATCATTTTTTGATATTTTAGATGCATAAAGAGGATCATTTTTCAAGATAATTTCATAAGCTTCACTCTTTTTTATCTCCCTTATCTTTTGTTTTATATTTTTATCTATTTTTGGTTTGATGCTCAAGCCCTCTATGATTGATTTTAGATAAAAGCTTGTTCCCCCGACAATTATGAGATTTTTGCTGTGGTTTTTTGAAAAGTTTTTAGCTTTTTTATAAAGAGAGAGAAAATCGGCACTACTAAAATGCTCATTTGGAAATATCTCATCTATACCAAAGTGAATGATATCTCCCCTCTCGATTTTTGTGGGTTTTGCCGAAGCAATATCTATCTCTTTGTAGATGCTTAAACTATCAAGCGAGAGTATAACCGAGTCAAACTCTTTGGCGATCTGGAGCGATAGAGCGGTTTTTC
The DNA here is from genome assembly GCA_026985685.1 of Campylobacterales bacterium. Taxonomy (GTDB): domain Bacteria; phylum Campylobacterota; class Campylobacteria; order Campylobacterales; family QNZT01; genus QNZT01. The sequence continues at coordinate 2,093 of JALSQA010000262.1, forward strand.
CTGAAGCTGTAGTGCCAAGCAGTGCTATCTCTTTCAAGTTACTCCTAATAGCAAATTTATTAAAGTTATTGTATCATTTTGTTATGAAGAAGATACTTAATGATTTTAATGAGCTTGTAATGTTTAAACACTCCATCTTTTCATTGCCGTTTATTTTTACGGCTATGGTGGTTGCTGCTAATGGCTGGTTTGGTTGGAGACTCTTTTTTTTGGGACTTTTGGCAGCTCTTAGTGCCAGAAATTTTGCAATGGGGTTTAACAGATATTTAGATAGAGACATAGATGCCAAAAATCCAAGAACTGCAAACAGGCCAAGTGTGGATGGTAGAATAAGCGCCAATAAACAGTTAGCTTTTGTTGCAATAAATGCCCTTTTGTTTATCCTAGTAGCATATCTTATAAACTCTTTGGCTTTTTATCTTAGTATCCCTA
>JALSQA010000263.1 GCA_026985685.1 Campylobacterales bacterium
ACATACGCACTTACACTCTCACCCTTATCTGTAGGAAACATACTAAACTCTAACAATATTGACATATTACCATCCTATCACAAGAAACAATGAAGATAAAAAATAATCCATAACAAATACAGTAACAGAACCTAAAACAACCGCACTAGTTGTAGCTTCACCAACACCCCTTGCTCCACCTTTTGCTGTATAACCTATATATGTACCGATAGAACCAACTAAAAAACCAAAAATCAATCCTTTTAATACCCCTGTAAAAATATCACTTAAATCCAAATACATATTTACAGTATTTAAAAACTCCGTCTTGTTGACACCTAAAGCATGAACAGAAATAAGATAAGCACTTACCGCACCTAAAAAATCAAATATAATAATAAGAATAGGCAGAGATATCGTTGTAGCAACAACACGAGGAAAGATTAAATATTTTTTAGAATCAACTGCCAATGTATCTAAAGCATCTATCTGCTCAGTAACACGCATAGTACCAAGTTCTGCTGCCATTGCACTAATAGCACGTGAAGTCAGCATCAATCCTGCAAACACTGGACCTAATTCTCTAAATATTGATATATAGATAGGATACCCCATCAAATTTTCTGCACCAAATTCATGAAAACCTTGAAAAAGCTGTACAGCTTCAACCATACCTGTAAAAGTACCAGTTAAAAATATAACACCAATAGAACCAATACCTACAATTTGCATCTGCTTAAATATTTCAGTAATTCTATATGGTTTTTTAAAATATAATGGAAATAAATTAAGCTCAAAACGCACAAATCTACCCAACGATTCAATAATAGAAGTAGATAAAAATACTAATCTACCAATAAATGCAAAAAAACTTTCTATATAGGACATTTACATATAAACCTTTATGTTTTTCAATAAAATGGAAAATTTATATAACTTTATGAAAAAAAACTAAACTTTTCATCAGAGTGTACGATATTGCATATATCAAATACTTGTTATCTTAGTCGATAATAACAAAAGAAAGGAAAATCATGGCTGAAGTAACCGAAAAAGCAGAAGTGAGTGAGAAAAAAAGCGGTGGTTCAAATATATTGTTGATCATCATTGCAGTAATGCTCTTTTTAGTACTTGCAGGAGGTGGCGTTGGAGCATATTTATTATTAAATGAAGATGATGCTGTTATTAGTGATGCAAATCAGGCAAAACAATCACAAAGTGTAAAAGAAGCACCTGTTACAAAAAAAACGACTACTACATCTTCATCACAAAGAAAAACAGATTATGCACACATAGGCAAAATGTATCCATTGGATCCATTTATAGTAAATCTATTTAGTGAAAATGGCAGTCGCTATCTAAAAACAGCAATCAACCTAGAGCTTGGAAATGAAGAGCTAGGAGTAGAGCTTGATAGTAAAAAACCACTCATACGTGATATAATCATCAAAGCCCTATCAGCAAAATCATATGAAGAAATAAGTACCATCCAGGGAAAAGAAAATCTAAAAGATGAGATTGTCGCAAATATTAATGAGGTTTTAGAAGATGGTAAAATCAATAATGTATTTTTCACAAACTTCGTAATACAGTAATGATAGGCATAGATATCGTTGAAATTCAACGAATTGAAAAACTCCTTGAAAAGTATCCACAAAAGGCACTAAAACGATTTCTAAGTGATGATGAAATCGTTTTAGCAAAATCTATTCAAAGCATTGCTGGATTTTATGCTGCAAAAGAAGCTATATCTAAAGCTTTGGGTACAGGTATTTGTGAAAAATGCACTTTTAAAGATATCAGGATACATAAAGATACAAAAGGTGCACCCTATTTTACACTCTCTTCACATATTGTTGAAGAATTTCATATCACAGAGTGTTCATTGTCAATCACACACGATGGAGGTTTTGCAATCGCAGTTGCTGTTATAACTTCAACCAATCGGCCAAAACCCAATCCTATATGTCACTAAACTACACACTATTAAAGATTTATAATTTCTGAGTGCTACTAAAATAAACATAAATGAAATCTTTTTAATCTTATGATATTTCTATAAAAAGTTGTAAAGCTCTGTGTGTTTGAGACGATATAGTCTATAGTAACACACAAGGAGTTTATGATGTTAATTGCCATAGGACTATTTTTTTCAGTAGTAGCTTTACTACTCATAGGTTATATAGGGGAAGTCATCTCAGGAGCTATATCTAAGGCTTCGCAAAGAGACTATGAAGAAGAATCTTCTATAGAAATGAATCCAGTAGCGGAATATTAAAAAGATAAACAAGAGTTATTACAATATACTCTTGTTTAATTATTTATAAAAAATTTACAAATAATTTAATTTTTGATGATTATTGTTTGAAACTATTTCATTCATCTGAAAATAAAATAGATACTAAATCCATAAAACATTAGTTAAATGAATTAATTATAATTTAAGAAAAATTCAATATACTTAATTATGTTAAAACATTTACCTTTGGGTAAGAAAGGATTTATCATGAAAATTTTAACAAAAT
>JALSQA010000264.1 GCA_026985685.1 Campylobacterales bacterium
AAGATGTGTAAGCTGTGATCAAAAATATGGAAATATAAACTAGTATAACTTCATCGAGGGATTATTTAAAAATCCTCTTTATATAATCCCTCAGACTTCCAAGCCCTTCATGAATTGCCATATTGGTTAATTCTAAACCATTAACTGAGGGGTAATAAAAACAGTAACAGCTATCACTTCTTGTTCTAAAATCTGTAGCCGCTGGTATTGTTGTAAAATTAAAATCTTCAAAAATTCTTCTGGCACGATACATATGAAAAGCAGAGGTTACTAGATAAATTTTTGGCTTTTTTATCCCATTTTTGGCAAATAAATCATAAGCACGCATTGCATTTTGTATGGTATTTGCTGAATTTAGTGTATATGTAATCGAAAATTTATTGTAAATTTTATCATTTGATATATTGGTCAAATTCAGATCGAGATTTTTGTTAAATTCTTTTATACAATCTTGAGTAGCTATGAGTTCATAATCTGCTCCGGCAAATATCAAAGGTAAATTTCTCTTTTTTGCGATCATGATCGCATATACAAGCCGTTTAAAAGCTCCTGGCTCAAGAGGAAGGTTACTACTTCCTTTGTAATGCCCACCACCAAGTACAATCACACCATCTGCTTTGGTGTTTTCAAGTGCTATATTGTAAGGTTCTTCTATCTTTGAGACTAAATAATTTCCTACCGCATATATAGAGGATAGATAAAACAATATCGCAGAAATCAAGAAAAGTATCCTAAACCTTTTAGCATAAAAAGAAGCAAAAAGGAGTACAACTATAAAAATTCCCGGTACATTAAGGACAGATTCAAGACCTTTTTCTGCATAATATAATAAATCGATAACACACCTCCAGTAAATGTTTAACCTTGATAAATTTTTATATCTAAATATAGCTTATTTTAACTAAAATAGCTAAAAGAAAATATTATTTTATCGATCTTCCCCATATATGAGAAAAAAATCATGCAAATACAAACATACAAATACGAGATCAAAGGAGATGAGAGAGGTTCTTTAATCGCTCTTGAAAATAATATAGATGTACCTTTTAATATCAAACGTGTTTTTTATATTTATGATACATTAGATGGTGTTGTCCGTGGTACTCATGCACACTTTTTGACTCAGCAGCTTTTGGTTTGTGTGAAAGGTTCTTGTAAAGTTACCTTAGATGATGTAAAACAAATATAGAGATTTTATGGAGTATCATAAAGATAGGTTTGAAGACTTTTCACTGATCATACGAGATGATAAAGATAATATCCTTGCTCTCTTACCTGCTAACAGAGTCGATAAAAAACTATATACTCATCAAGGCTTGACTTTTGGAGGATTGATTACTTCTGTGAAAATGAAAAGTGTTATTATGCTTGAAATATTTCAAAAACTAAAATCTTTTCTTTTAGAACATCAGATAGATGAAGTTATTTATAAATGTATCCCCTGCATTTATCATACAAAAGCAGCTCAGGAGGATCGATATGCACTTTTTAGAGAAGAAGCAAGCTTGATTGAAACCCAATTGAGTGCAACAATTTATCTCGATAAACCACTCAAATATTCAAATGGCAGGAAATGGCGTTTGAAAAAGGTAAAACAACTTGGATTAGAGATAAAAGAGTCTGAGAATTTTACAAAATTCTGGGATTTACTTCACCAAATACTTGATAAACATCATGGTGCAAAACCAGTTCATACGCTCAAAGAGATAACATATTTACATCAATATTTTCCAAAACATATCAAACTTTTTGAAGTTTATAAAGAAGATCAACTCATGTGTGGAGGTGTTGTATTTGAAAATGAAGATATAGCTCACTTACAGTATGTTGCAAATAGTGATGAAGGCAGAAAGATAGGTGCACTTGATTTGCTCATCGACCATTTGATCAAAACAGTTTATAATGAAAAAAAATATTTTGATTTTGGAACATCAAATGAAGATGAAGGTAAAGTTTTAAATGAAGGGTTAATCGATCAAAAAGAGAGATTTGGTGCTAGTGGTGTTGTTCATGATACATTTTTGTGGAAATTGAGATGATTTCATTTTTAGATCTTAAAAAAATAAATTTACAATATAAAGATGCTTTGCAAGAGGCTTTTTTAGGTGTATTAAATGGGGGATGGTATATCGGTGGTGAAGAGGTTTGTAAATTTGAAGAGGAGTTTGGCAGATATTGTGGTGTGAAGTATTGTGAAGGTGTAGCAAATGGTTTGGATGCATTAAGATTGATTTTTCGTTCATATATAGAGATGGGTGTGATGAAAAAAGGTGACGAAGTTATAGTACCTGCAAATACTTACATAGCTTCTATCTTGGCTATAAGTGACAATGGACTAAAACCTGTTTTAACACAACCAGATATCAATACTTATAATATTGATCCAAATAAGATAGAAGAGAAAATCACTGCAAAAACAAAAGCCATCATGGCAGTTCATCTTTATGGACAAAGTGCTCACATGGATATCATCAATACAATAGCAAAAAGATATAA
>JALSQA010000265.1 GCA_026985685.1 Campylobacterales bacterium
CAGTCGGTACAGAAAAATAACTATAAACATCTCCTTGTTTGTAGAGTTTTTGTCTTTGTATCTCTTTGGACTGGGGTACAAAATCAATATCTAAACCTTTACACTCAAGATCAAAACTACATATCTTCATCTGGTTTAAAATCTGATCATCTATACTGTGAGTCCCCTGCTTGTAACTTTGCACAAAGATGACTGAAAGCAAAATCATCTGCAACACAAAAAATATTAAAAAACTTTTTAGTAGTGATTCTATCTCATACTTTTTCAAGCATATATCCTTGGGAGCGAATATTTTTGATATCTATATCAAGCTTATTTTTTAGTTTGGTGAGATTGACACGAAGGGCATTTGGATTTGGGTGTTCAAGCAACTCTAGTAATTGATATGAGCTTACAATTTTTCCCTGATTTGTGATAAGCTGGTGAAAAAGTGCCATCTGTACTTCCCCTAAGCCTATGACTTTTCCATCTTTGTAGAGTTGTTTTGTATGTGGATTGTATTGGAGATTTTGATACGAAATAATTTCATCGGATTTTAGATATTTACTCTTGATACGAATCACCAGCTCTTCAGGATCAAAAGGCTTTTTGATATAGTCTTCTGCTCCAAGTGCAAATCCTTTGGAGATAGAGTTGATATCGGTAAGTGCAGTGATATAGATCGTTGGTGTGTTATCGTCAGCATCTTTGAGAGATTTGAGCACTTTAAAACCATCCTCTTTGGGTACATTGATATCAAATATATAAAGATCATAATGGTTTTCAAATGTAAGATCATATACCTCTTCACCATCAAAGGCTACATCTACTTCAAAGCCTTCTATCTCTAGGTACTCTTGTAAACTTTCACTTAATATTTCATCATCTTCGAGTAATAATATCTTCATGACAAAAGTATAACATGTTATCTGCTAATACTTCGGTAATGATTGATATAAATCAAACTATTAGTTTATAGCCAACCCCATACTCTGTCTTGAGGTATTTTGGATTTTTGGGCTCTTTTTCAATCTTTTCTCTAATATTTTTGATATGATAATCCAATGTTCTTGGTGAACTTATAGAAGATAAAGCTTCATACAGTTTTTCACGAGGAAGAACACGGTTTTTGTTTTTTAGTAACATTTGAAAAATAGAAAATTCTGTCGGTGTAAGATCGATAATAGTTCCATCCATATAGAATTGATTATTTTTAATATCAAAAATATCTTTTTCTTTTGGTCGTGACATGACACCACGTTGACGTAAATGTGCCCATATTCTTGCTTCCATTTCTAATAAATCTATAGGTTTTACCATATAATCACTCGCACCATAGCGAAATGCCTGTACTTTTGTATGGGTATCATTTAAAGCACTGATGACGATGATTGGTATTTGTGATATATTGGCTGTTTTTAAAAGTTCAAAACCACTAAAATCAGGCAAATTCAGATCAAGTAAAATCAAATGAAACTCATTTTGATTTAAAAATGAGAGTGCCATAGTGATGCTATCTGTATGTTCTACACTAAAACCATACTCTTCTAAAAACTCCACTACAAATTTTGCTGTAGTCATATCATCCTCGATATATAGCACTTTTACAAGATTCACGATCAACTCCATACTAAGATTCCTAAGATTTTATTGTAATTTTACTTAGATTTATCATGTATACTTTTGCTGGTACTGATACAGAGTCCTTGATTTCAATTATTTATAAAACTATTTCATCCAGTCATCTCCAACAAACAAGACAGTCTACACTGTATTCAGTACCCATTTTAACTTTATGATACTAGGGAAAATTTAAAATATGCAAAAGATGCAAGATGTTAAGAGATTTACAAAGAACTTGACACTTCTGTATGTTGAGGATGATCCTATCTCACGTACTTATACCCTAGAATTACTTCAAGAACTTTTTACAAAAGTAGTTGTTGCAAATGATGGACTAGAGGGTCTAAAAAAATATAAAAAGAACCATATAGATTTAATTTTAACAGATCAAACCATGCCTCATATGAATGGATTTGATATGATGAAAAAGATAAGAGAAGAAGATCCAGATATTCCAATCTTGATGCTATCTGCTTATACAAATGCCGATGCTTTTGTCAAAGCTATAGAATCAGGAGTAGATGCTTACATCGTCAAACCTATAGTTTATGACAAATTTTTCTCCACTCTTTTAAAAATAACTTCAAAACTTCAAACCATACAACAAGCAAAAGAGAGTATCAACCTCCTTCAACAATACCAAATGGTAGTCGATAGTAACTCTATCGTTTCAAAATCAGATCTAAAAGGTCACATCACTTATGCAAATAAAGCATTTTGTCAAATATCAGGTTATTCTGAAGATGAATTATTAGGACATCCACACAATATAATACGTCATCCAGATGAACCAGCAAAACGTTTTCAAAATTTATGGCATACAATCAAACATGAAAAAAAAACTTGGCATGGTATTCTTAAAAATCGTAAAAAAGATGGTTCAACATACTATGTCCAGTCAACTATCAGTCCTATACTAGATCAAAAAGGTAATATTTTAGAGTTTATTGCACTAAGAAACGATATCACTGATATCATGAATCAAAAACGTGTATTTGAGAATGATATTATAAACTTTCAAGAGCCTGTCGTTGTTTATATGAAACTTGATGATTTTTCAGTTATCGAAGATTTTTATGATACAAATATGGTCTATCTTATACAAAAAGAGGTAAAAAAGTTTTTAGAATTTGAAGCAAATAAGGCAAACATCATGTTTGGAAAAATATACCAACTAAGGTATGGAGAATTTGCTATCGCATTTGATAAAGAGATATTGCCTTTTTCTTTAGAAGTATATGTAGAAAAACTCAAATTATTTCATGAACAAATCAAAGATAAAATTGTTGTCATCAAAGAACTCCAATACCAAATCTCACTTTTGATAAGCATCGCATATGAAAATGATCATATTCTTGAAAGTGCTAGAATTGGTATCAAAAAGTTACAGCAAATCAAAAAAGATTTTATGATTTCAAACGATTTAGCTCATCATGAAAAACTAAATGCACAAAAAAATTTACAAATAATCGCTAGTATCAAACAAGCAATAGCAAATAAAAAAATCATCTCTCACTTTCAGCCAATTGTTGAAAATAGTACCCAAAAAATATCTCGTTATGAATCCTTAGTGAGATTAATTGATGAAAACGATCAAGTATTATCACCATTTGAGTTTTTAGAAATTGCTAAAAAAGGAAAGTATTATCATCAAATAACACAAATCGTACTTGAAAATTCATTTAAAATTTTAGAAACAAAAGATATCAATATATCCATCAATATTTCACTTAAAGATTTGCAATCAAGCCGTATACGAAATACTATTTTATCTTTGCTAAATAGATATAGACTTTATGCAGGACAGATTACATTTGAACTTTTGGAAGATGAAGATTTAGCAAATTTTCAAACTATTCTCTCTTTTATAAACCGTATAAAAGAGATGGGTGTGAAAATTGCTATCGATGATTTTGGAAGTGGATATGCTAACTATGAGAGGCTACAAAATTATAAACCAGATATTTTAAAAATTGATGGTTCACTTATAAAAAATATCGATCAAAATCGATATTCTCTATCTATTGTTAAGAATATTGTATTATTTGCTAAAGATCAAGGCATCCAAACAACTGCCGAATTTGTAGAAAATGAAACAATATATAAAATAGTAAAAGATTTAGGTATTGATTATTCACAAGGTTACTATTTTTCAAAACCTCATCCTCTTTGAGGTAAAGACTCTAGTCCCCAGGCTGAAAGCCTGGGGACTAAATAGATACTTTAATCTCCACCCTTTGGTCCATCATGGCAATCATAGCATGAAACCATATGTCCTTTGGCAAAGTTTTTGGTTTTTCCATCATCAACTCTGAAGCTTCTAGCAGAAAATGTTTTAGACAAGAAACTACCACGATAATCCACACCGTGACACGCTTTACATTTATTAGCATTTCCTTCAGCTACATCTTGATGCCTTTTAACCCAATCTTGTCCAACAGTATGCATTCCATGAGGTCCACCTTCTGTTGTTCTTGGTACTGTGATATGACATGTTGTACATTCACTAATCGTACCTGCATGACCTTGTGCTGCTATGCTTTGAAGATTATCTTCTGCTTTTGCACTTGTATAGATAGCATGAGTTGAACCATGACACGCACTACACTGCATTCCTTTGTGTCCTGTACTATATCTATAAAGACTTTTACCTTGCACTGGTGTATCAGGATTTGTTGCAAATCTTTTATCAAGGGCTGCACGAAGTGTTCCTGTTGCAAAATCAGTTACTGCTTCAGTATATCTTTGTCCATTTTGATGACAATTTTGACATTTTGGCATATCAAGCCATCCTTCACGACCACTTGCACCTACAGCACTCATACCACCATGGCAACTCTGGCACTGCATTTTCATTGTTCCATCGCTGTTTTTAGCACTTCCCATAGCACCTCTTAAGCATTGTGTTGTTGAACCAGGATGACAAGCATAACAAGCATTTCTATTAGCTTGACTATTTAATTTTTGTCCTGTTGTAGGATCTACTACACCTGTATGTCTACTATGAATTGCCTTTGTAAGAGGAGGTACTCCTGAAATTCCTGTACCGGGAAGTGCATTGCTAGAATGGCATGCTGCACAAAGTATAGGTGTGCCACTTTTTGCTGTTTGATAAAGTGATGATTGATAGGTATATCCTTTTTGCTGCAATGCTGACAAACGAGAAGTAATATCATGTTTATCATCATGTAATTTCAAGATATTAAACTTATAGTCTTTTTCAGAATTAGCATTATTTTCCCATCCTCCACTTGGCTGGGCTTCACTGTTAGTATTTGAAGCGTGACATCTGCGACAATCCATCTCATCACTGATAGGAAGAACTGTCTTTGTTACAGCAAGTACTTTACCCTGCATATCTTTTGCTACAACCTTAACAAGAGGATAATGATTAGTTGTTCCATCATCATCAGTAGGTGATGTCGGAATTCCCTCTGCAATCCACCAGCTATGTGCAGGATCATACTTCATATCAGCAGGTGTTCTGCTCTGTACAGGAAAACCTTTAAGCCCCATATCTTTAGCTAGATTTACGCCAAAAAGCTTTTGTGTATATTCCCAAAAATTAGTTTTAGTACTACTAATTGTATTGTATTTTCCACCATTTAATGACGGTGCTGATTCATAAGTAATTTTCACTCCAGAAGTGATTTTCTTAGCATCACCATTTTGACGCTCAACCAATTGAGCATTTAGTGTATTATATGGAGGTAAAATTGAAAAAACTGAATAGTCATTACCATCCATACAATGCATGCCAAGATCATTCCATGCTAATAGACGATATTTACCGTTACCTCCTGATGTTGGTGCACCACCTGAACCACCTTGATTATCAGGGGTATATGATCCTTCATTATAGTTATCACTTTGATTCTCTCGATCTCCAGAATCACCACTTACACTTCCACATCCTGCATATAGCATTATAAGGATTGTAGAAAATATTGTAATTTCCCTTATTCCTTTCATCTTTTCCATCCTTTATGATTTATTCTCACAATTTAACTATAAACTAATATTATGAATTTTTTATGAACTTTTTAATTTTTCTTGATATTTTTTTATAATTAGCTATAATAATTCCAAATATTTATATAAGGTCTGCTATGCGGATATTTACTTTAATACTTTTTATATTATTCCCATCATCTATATTGCATAGTGACGAATCTCTTAACTATGGCTGGAATATTCCACAAACACCACTTTATGTAGGCGGATATTTTAGTACAAGTTATGATCCAAGAGAGATAAATGACTTGGTTTTCGATGACATTGCACTGCTGTTTTATGCAAATAAAGAAAAGTACCATCTATTAGGAGAAGTTGAATTATCAGATATACCACTTAAACATTTAGATAGAAAAAATCTGCGTCTCTTTATAGAACGTTTCCAACTCGCTTATGATATGAATGAAAACACTACTATTACCTTAGGTAAATTTTATTCTAAAATAGGTTTTTGGAATATTTCACCCATAAACACACTCACAGATACAACAACTTCTCCATATCTACTAGAGTCAACGTTTCCAGAACTTAGTAGCGGTTTGCTTTATAACTATAGTTTTGATTATGGTGATCAAATGCTTTCATTGACTATTCAACATAATCCAGATTTAGACACATCGTATAACAATATACATATCAATAGACACTATGCTTTAGCCTATACTTATCTTTCAGATAGTTATACATTGCGTGCCAATTGTGGATATTTTCGTCAAATCAATCATCAGAAATCTTTTTATGAAGGTTTAAGTATCCAATATGAAAATGATTTTTGGACTATACAAAGTGAATTATTCAGCAAACAAAGTACCAAGCATCAAAACATACCTTACAATACTTATCTTCAAATAACAAGACACCTTTACAATAAACATGATATTGTTTTCAGAGAAGAGTTATATAAAGATAATGCAACTAATATACAAGAGGATATATCACTTATAGGTTATACATATCGCCCTCACCCATTTATAGCCTTTAAAAGTGAATATGTAAAATATTCAAATTTGCCTAAAAGCAGATTGATTTTCTCTTTCTCAATGGTCTTTTAATGATGTATAAAATCAGTTTTATGCTTATTTTATTGATATATAACTTATCAGCCAAAGAAATTTTAGTAATTGCGAATCAAGACTTTCCATTAGAAAAAATATCAAAGACAAAATTAAAAATGATTTTTTTAAATAAAAAACACTACATCAAAGAGATACAAATTTTACCTATTAATTATAGTCCAGACAATCCAATTCGTTGTTGTTTTGAAAAAAATATACTTAAAAAGAGTAAAAGATCTTTGCAACGTTATTGGCTTGATGCACACTATCACGGTAGAAGACCACCTAAAGTAGTCAAAAGTAAAAAAGCACTTTTAAAATATTTACAAAATATTCCTGGAAGTATTGGATATATTGATAGCAATATTACACTTGATCATAATTATAAAATTCTTTTTAAAGAAAAATGTTTATGAAAATTTTTTGGAGAAACCTTCCTATCGCTTATAAAATTTTCATAGCTATTTTACTTTTTTTAACTACTATTGAAATTATTGCTACTGCCTATGTATGGCAATTTGAGACTAAAGTTTTACTCACAAAAGAGAAACAAAATCTTAAAAGAGAGTTAAATAGTTATAAAGAACGACTTATTACACACTTAGATATGTTGCAAAAAGAGATCAACTTTTTAGCAAAACTTGAAATCATGGATGATATCATCGCAAAAGATATTGATCAAAGGATTTTAACTCTTTTGGAGCGGAAATCTGCTGATTTAGGAGAAAATATTCTCATGCTTTTTTCAGACAATAACGATACAATTCGCATTGCAAAAAAGGGGTATATAGGTTTACCCATAAAAGCTTTTAAATCACATTATCTCTTTTTTCACAGCACTGTTTTTGCCTCTTTCGATAAAAACAAAAAATTAGGTAAACTATGGCTTCTTTATCCTTACAAAAATCTACAACACATTAAAACCAATAATATAGCAAAATCTCTTTGGCTACAACCTCCTGTACAATTTTTACTATTTCCACAACACCCTATAAATAAAGATGCTTTGGTTGTATCTATGAAAATAGAAAAATTTCTTCCTAACTGGAGTCTAAACCTATCTTATTTAAAATCAGAAGCATTAAAATCACTCAAAAATATCGAATCCGTACAGCTTTATACTTTTTTTATCACAACATTTTTGATGGCAATTGTTATTTTTATCCTTTCAAAAAAACTTACATTACCACTTTTGGAAGTCTTAAAAAATTCAGAAAAAGAGTTAGAAGCAAAAGAGACATTTCTTTCCACTATATCACATGAACTGCGTACACCTTTAGGCTCGATTTTAAATTTAACCCAGCATCTCACCATCTCAAGAAATGCTGATGACAAATCACGTAAAATGCTTCATGGCATAGAAACATCTGCTCAACATTTACTTGCCATGATCAACAATATTCTGCAACTTTCTAAACTTGAAGCAAAAAGTGTCATTGCTCAAAAAGAAGAAATAAACATAGAAGATCTTTTAGATGAAATTTTAGAAATCGTCAAACCTCTCATCGATGATAAATCAATTGCTTTTGAAAAAAAAATCTCTCTGACATCTACACATATTGTAAGTGATAGCAATTTACTCAAACAAGTCATGATAAATATACTCTCCAACGCTGTAAAATACACCCATCATGGAAAGATAACATTAACTCTGACCAATAAAGATAATCAATATCTATTTAGTGTCAAAGATACCGGTATAGGCATCTCAAAAGAGAAACAAAAACAACTATTTACACCATTTTTTCAAGCACATCATACAAAACATGTACACAATAGTAGTGGTCTAGGTTTAGCACTGAGTCAAAAAGTTGCTAAACTTTTAGGTGGAAAAGTAGTGATTAAAAGTGAAGGTAAAAATCAAGGAACTCTGGCAATTTTTGTTTTTAAATCACTTTGACTTAAAAACTACAACTCACACCTTCTCAACCAATCCACTTATATCAAACCAAAATTTAGAGCCTTTATTTGGTTCACTTTCGATTTCCAGGTAACTGTTGTGTAATTTTAGAATGTATTTAACGATATACAGCCCTACTCCTATGGAATTATCCCAGCTTAGGGCATCTACACGAAAAAACCTTTTAGTAATATTTTCAATATTTTCTTGATTGATTCCTATTCCATAATCAAGCACTTCTAATCTATTTTCATTCAAAGATATGATGACTTCATCTTCAGAATATTTAAGTGCATTTTCGATTAGATTTGTCATCAAATTATCAAACATCGTACGATCTGCTTTTAGTGTTACCTCTGGTACATTGATAATGATTTCTCTATCTTTATACTTTTGTAAAAGTGTCTCACGAACATCTTCGAGTAAAGGCTTTAGCTTAAATTTTGTGAAACTCGGACTGAAATTTTCATTTTCAAGTTTAATCGCTAAAGCTAAACGATCAATCATAGATGAAATTTTTTGTGCATTTTGCAGTACTTTTGAAAGAAATTTTTCTCTTATCTGAGGATTGATATCTACATCTTCTTTGACAGTTTGAGTATATCCCATGATCGCTGCAACTGGATTTTTAAACTCATGAGAGATAGCTGATATGATATCACTTTGTTTTTTACTAAGCATTTTAAGATTTTTGGTATATTTTGTTTTTTGTCGCTCTCTTTTTTCTAGTTTTTTACTCACTTTTGTTATTTGATTGGAAATAGTCTCAAACTCTTGACAACAACGCACTTCATCAAAATTTACTTCAAAATTTTTATTGAGCATATTTTGTAAATTAGTCTCTATATACTCCAAATCATGAGAGATACGTCTATTGATTTTCATAGCCATCCAAAATGCAAACCCCATAGCTAGTGCAAAAAGCAATATAGCTTTTAACCAAAATTCAAAAAATTTCTCTTGAATACTTTCCAAACCATATGCCATACGAACAAAACGTTTACTACATTTTTTTGCTACATAAAGTAAGTCTTTGCCTACACTTTTTGAGTGACGTATAGAATACCCTACTTCTTTTTGTAATGCCATTTGAATTTCTGGACGATTGAGGTGATTGCCCATTCCCTCGACAGGACGTTCACTTTCATAAAGTACTTTACCCTCTAAGCTAACAACAGTAATCCTTACTTTAGTTTTTTTCTGAATTCCCTGAATCAACTCTTTTGTTTTATTTGTATGTTTTTGCATCACAGCAAACTCATCAATCATGTTTAATAGCATGGTTTTATGGTTATTTATCTCAATTCGCTCTAACAGAAAATAACCACTAAATGCTGTTACAAGCAAAGTCATAAAAAAGAGTATAGAGAAGTTACGAAAATAGAGTTGATCTAATCTTAACATAATTTATAGCCTATACCGCGTACAGGTTCTATGTATCCTTTTGACTTTAGCGGATCAATCTTTTTAAGCAATCTGTTGATAGTAACATTAACTGTTTTTTCCTGTTTAAGTTCATCATCACCCCATACTTCATCCAAAAGTACATCTCGTGTCAATGCAGTTTGTTTATGGCGTATAAAATACAGCAGTAATTCAAACTCTAATCTACTTAATTTTACTTCATTTTTTGCCACATACACACGTCGCTCATCTA
>JALSQA010000266.1 GCA_026985685.1 Campylobacterales bacterium
CACAAGACAAAATGGTGTCAATGTTACGCGTGCTGTTTTGATGAGACATGAAGATGATTCTCTTAGCTTTGCAGGAAATATGCAAACAGGAGAATATTATCAATTTGGTTTTGCTAACTTAGAACTCGCACAGCAAGATACAAAGCGAGTTTATGAACAACTTGCAAAAGAGCATATGGAGAGTATATTTGTCTATTCATGTATGGCAAGGAGAAGGTTTTCTTCCCAATTAACTTCACAAGAGATATCACCATTGGCAAAAAGTGCATCTTTGAGTGGTTTTTTTACTTATGGTGAATTTTTTCATACTCAAAAAAATTCAAATCTTTTAAATCAGTCGATGACAATACTGGCTATGACTGAAAATCCAAATCAAAAAAATTTGCATAAAAGTTATGATAATTATGATCTTTCAAAAGAATCTTCTACTATGCAGGCACTCTCTCATCTTATCACAGTTGCTTCAAGTGAACTTGAAGAGATCTCAAATCAATACAGTAAAGCGACAAATAGTATTTTGGTCAATGAAGGACCTGTGGTAAACTGGCGTATTCGTTTGAGTAATAGATTTGAAGTGTTATTTGTCAGTTCAAATGTTATCTCTTTTTTAGGTTATAGTGCTGAAGAATTTTTAAGTCAAGGTGTACGTTTTTTGTCATTGATTGATAGTGCAGATAAGAGGGCATTTATTCGTAAGATGAGAGAAGTAAAAGCGAAGAAGAAGATCTCTTTTGAAGGAGAGTTTGCCCTAAAAACCAAAAAAGGAACTAAACGACATTTTCACTATTTCATGTCATTGGAAAGAGCTAGTGATGGGAGTGATGTTTTACATGGTTATATGATTGATGTTACAGTAGAAAAAGAGTCAAAAAAGAAGATACATTTTATGGCATACAATGATGCTTTGACAAAGTTACCAAATCGAATAGCTATAGAGAAAAAGCTTCGTGAATCAATCGATCAAGCCAAACAAAATTCACAGACAGGTGCTTTGATGTTTTTGGATTTAAATCGTTTTAAACAAATCAACGATGCATTAGGACATCATGTTGGTGATGAAGTTTTGAAAGAAACTGCCAGACGTTTACAAGCTTGTGTAAAAGGTGTAGGCTTAGCAGGGCGACTTGGTGGTGATGAATTTGTAGTTATCCTGCCAAACATAAGCAGTACAAATGAACATGAACAAATCAAAAATATTTCTAAAAATATTCATAAAGAGATTGAAAAGGTGATTGTTGTAAATAATGAAAATCTTTATATATCTACTAGTATTGGTGTTGCTATATTTCCAGATGACTCTTTTGAGTATGATGAGGTCATGAAGTTTGCAGATGCTGCTATGTATCGGGCAAAAAAAGATAAAAATACATATTTGCGTTTTCATAAAAATAGTTGTAAAGATAGCTTAAAAGATGAATTTGTCATAGAAAATAGTTTACGTAAAGCTATCGATCATGATGAGTTTAAGTTACTTTATCAGCCACAGATAGACATCATAAGTGGTGTTATTAGTGGAGGGGAAGCTCTTTTGAGATGGAATAGCCGTGAACTTGGAAATGTACCACCTGATAAATTTATTCCAGTTGCGGAAAATAGTGGGCAAATTATTGAGATAGGTAATTGGGTACTGCGTGAAGCTTGCAGTAAAATAAAATTATTACAAGAGTTTAATCAACTTCCATCTACTTTTAAAAAGATTTCTGTAAATGTGAGTGCTATACAGTTTAAACAGTCAGATTTTGTTAAAAATGTACTCTCTATTATCAAGGAGAGTGGTATTGATGCGAGGCTGTTAGAATTAGAACTTACCGAAGGAGCTTTGGTAGAAGATATAGAAGAAGCAATTGCAAAGATCAAAGTATTAAAACAAACAGGGCTTACTTTTTCTATTGATGATTTTGGTACTGGATTTTCGTCATTGGCATATTTGAAAAAGTTTCCTATTGATGTTTTGAAAATTGATAAATCATTTATACAGGATATGGATATTGATATAGATGATGCTGTATTGACTGAAACTATCATACAAATGTCTAAAAATTTACAATTAGGAGTCATCGCCGAAGGTGTAGAAAAGACAGAACATTTGGATTTTTTACGAAATCATGGCTGTCAAACGTATCAGGGATATCTATTTAGTAAGCCAATAGCTTTTGAACTTTTTATGAATCTTTTGTTTAAAGAAGAGACTATTTCAAAGACTTTGATGGTGAAAGTATAACCCAAAATCAGGGAAAAAAAGGAAATGGTGCTTTTAGCTCCATTTCCTATAAGCCTTTCTACTTTGTGCGGTAATAAATATTAACTTTGTTAAAATTCTTTTTTATAAGGAGTTGGCATGGCGAAGTTTATTGTTTTAAAAGATATTGCTATTTTAGATCGTGGTTTAGGGCGTGATCAAAAAGAGCGTTTTGTTGCTATTGATGGTGTAGAAGTGGATGATTATGGATCTTTGAGTCCAGAAAGTTTACAAGCTGCCAAAAGAGCACTCTCTAGTGAAGCAGTTCAGGCAGGTGCTACTAGGATTCCCCAGAGTAACTGTATCGATATCGGTGATGGTGGTTATCTTGCGAGTGATGACATGATAGTCGCTTATAATGGCGGGGATATTGTTTATACGTCTTTACAAAGTGGTTTTGCTATAGAAAAGTTTATGATTTCTCACTATATGCTACTTCCTGCTAAAGCATTTCAAGTACAGCGTGTCGAAATAAAAGGAAATTATCCTGGAGCATATATAGATGATGTTTTAAGTAGAGCTGATGATATTGTACGTTTTTTGCCTTCTCCCTCAAAAAAAGAAGTATATAGCGTGATTGATATGATTTTAGAAGAGAGCAGGGTGGTTTACTTTAGTGAATCAGATAAGCAAAATGTTTTGGCAAGGTTGGTATAGTAAAATGAGAAGAGCTAAAATAGTAGTTACCTTAGGACCTGCAACTTCTAAGAAAAAGATAATCGCTCAGTTGATCGAAAATGGAGTTAATGTTTTTAGACTCAATTTTTCTCACGGTGATCATAAAACTCATGCTTCAAATATCAAAAAGATACGTAAAGCTTCCAAAAAAACAGGTATAGAAGTTGCGATACTTCAGGATATATCTGGACCTAAAGTTCGTATTGGTGAGATTGATGGTGTTTTGAAACTTAAAAAAAGTGATATTGTCATTTTGTCTAAAGAGGCAGATGATAAAAATGATAAACTCCTTGATATCTCTTATCCTGATATTATAGATATGGTCAATGTAGGGGAAGAAGTTTTTTTTAGTGATGGTACGATTCGTACGGTTGTAGTTGATAAAAAAAATGACAGACTCTATCTTGAACTTTTAACAGATGGTGAACTTACATCGCATAAAGGTGTGAACTTTCCAAAAACAAAAATCACTATCTCAGCTATCACTAAAAAAGATGAAGAAGATTTAAAATTTGGAGCATCACAAGATATAGATATCGTTGCTCTCTCTTTTGTACAAACAGCACAAGATATCCAAAAAGCCAAAAAAATCCTCAAAAAAATAGATTTTAATCCAATGATTGTAGCAAAGATTGAGACAGGTATGGCTTTAGAAAATTTAAATTCTATTATGTCAGAAAGTCATGGTGTGATGGTGGCTAGAGGTGATCTTGGTGCAGAGTTTGGAGTGACAAAATTGCCACGTATACAAAAGAGAATAATCGCAGCCGCAAATCGTGCAAATAAACCAGTCATAACTGCTACACAAATGCTTACATCCATGAAAGAAAATCCATTCCCCACTCGTGCAGAAGTAAGTGATATAGCAAATGCTGTTTATGATGGAAGTGATGCTGTTATGCTTAGTGATGAAACAGCAGTGGGTAGTTATCCTATACAGGCAGTTCAAGTCCTTCATGATAGTATCAAAGATGTCGAAAAAGAGTATCCTTATGTCAAAGAATTTATGCCTGAAAATAGTTCAGATGCTGTTGCTAAAGCAGCTGTTCAGTTAGCCTCAAGTCTGAAAAAAGAGGCATTGGTAGCTTTTACAACATCTGGATATAGTGCAAAAGCACTCTCAAGATATCGTCCACAGGTTAATATCTATGCTATTTCTCATTCATTAAAAACGCATAGACAGTTAAATCTGGTTTGGGGTGTTCAACCACTATTTGTGATGAAAGAGAGTGATAATCCTAGTAAACTGTTGTATGATTTTGTTCATAAAATAATCGAAGAAAAGTATATTGATATAAGTAAGAGGTTTGTATTGACCATGGGAAGTGCTACTGGTAAAAAAGGTTCTACAAACTTTATAAGATTGTTAGATAAAGAGAGTATGAAGTCAGTATTAAAGTATAGATTTTAAGTCAAAATCAGATGAATATTCAACGTATTTTTCTATTTTTTACTTTATTGATTATAGCACTTTGGGTGATGTTCTTTTCGCTTAAGAAGGTAGATGTGATTATTCAAGCAGGACATGAAGGATTGCATAGTGGCAATACCGGAGCACAGACAAAGCTGTATAGAGAAGTTGACTGGAATGTAAAAGTAGCAAACAGGGTTGCTGAGATTTTACGAAAGCGTGGTATTTCAGTGGTTAGAATGGGTGCAAATACACATCTAAGCAGAGCAAAAATTGCGATTGCAATACATTTTGATGGCAGTAAACGAATTTGCCATAGTGGTGCAAGTGTAGGTTATCCAAATAATAACTCAAAAGCCTTCGCCCAGCGTTGGAAGAGGGTGTATAAAAAGTATTTTCCATTTAAATGGCATAAAGATAATTTTACACCAGCTTTAAGACATTACTATGGTTATTACTGGATTAGAGCAGATAGATTTTTGCTCTTGGAATTAGGCGAGATAACTTGTGCCAAACAAGCAAAATGGCTAAAACCAAGACTTGACAAAATAGCACAAATGATTGCAGATACGATTAGAAAAGAACTTTGGACTATAAAGTGATAAATATATAAATTGCTCCTATTGAAAAAAGTGTAATGGCAGTTTTTTTGAGTTCATGATCATATATCAAAATAAAAAATGCTGTGATAATCAGTAATAATCCTCTTCCTATAGGTTTAAAATAAGACTTTTGTTTTTGTGCAAGTAAATCCAGGCTGTCTGGATGCATGTGAACTTGCAAGGCATTTTCACTAAGATCGGTAATCACTTTTTTAACACGTCGCACGGTGAGAGGGATGGATGTGACTTCTGCTTTAATGAGTTTTAGTATTTTATCATTTCCACCAAGAGCCTGTGGAATGTACTTTTGTAAAATAGGAAGAATGTCTTTAATACCATTGAAGTTTTCTATATAAGTTGTTCCTAATCCTTCGATAATCGCACTTACTCGAAGCATATAGATTGCTTCTTGTGGAAGTTTAAATGGAAGATTTTTCATAGAAGCCAACAGTTCGTAAGCTAACTCTTGCATAGATGCTGCATCTAAATTTTCATTGCCAAATATATCAAACATCTGCTCGGCTAACTCTTGCATCTGCATCTGTGGTGCGTCATGAGCTACTATACCTAAGCGTTTACAAGCTGTGATATAAAGCTCAAAATCTCTTTCATTGGCTGATTTTATAAGTTCTATGATAGCAATTCTTGTAAAGTTTGGAATCTTTTTTACCATCCCAAAATCAAGTAAAATAAGCTCTCCATGTTTGTCTATGAGAAGATTTCCAGGATGAGGATCTGCATGAAAATATCCATTTATGAGCATTTGCTGGGTGTAGAAGTAGATCAATTTACCCATAATATCTTCAAATTTTATACCCAGTTTTGAGAGGTTTTTTTTATCATCGAAACGATAACCCTCTTCAAAACTCATCACAATAGCATCTTTACTGCAATATTTTGTATAAGGAATTGGAAATTTAACTCCACTATCTTGATATATGTTGGAAAAATTTTGCAAATTTTCTAACTCTTTGTCAAAATCTGTCTCTTGTAAAATCATAGAAGCAAACTCTTCAATAACTGCTTCGACTGAATTTTTAGTATAGTATGAGAAAAGAGGACGAAAGAGACGATTAAAAAATCGAAGAATACGAATATCAGCAATAACTTTTTGTCTTATATTTAAGCGTCTGAGTTTAACAGCAACTTTGGTCTTGTCTTTAAGGGTTGCTTTATGAACTTGCCCGATAGAAGCACTAGCGATTGGAATATGGTCAAATTTTTCAAAAGGATTATCTTTAAAAGCACGTTTGAAAACTTTTTCAAAAACTTCATGATCCATAGGCGGAATTTCGTCATGAAGTGTTTTGAGCTCATCAAGATAGGAGGTTTCAAAGAAATCTGCTCTTGTAGCTAAAACTTGTGCCAATTTGATATAACTAGCTCCTAGTTGATGTATCGTGTTACTAAGTTCCTGTGGTGAGAGTGGTTTTATAAAAAGAAACTGTTTTTTCTTTTTGATGAGTAAAAAAATAGTTAATAAAAAGAGAAAAACTTTTTTGATACGAATAGGATTGTAAAATGATGTTTTTATTTTCATGCCTTTTAATCTTTTAAATCCTAATAATACCAAATCAAATATAATATCAAAAATCTAAATGTATTATTGTAATCAATATTACTAATTTATAGTTAAAATAACTATTCATGATAACTTCATGTAAAATACTTTATAATTTCTCAAAAATAATATAAAAATATTTTTACAAAGGATGGATATATGGGAGCAGAAACATTAATCAAAAGTCACAAACAGTTCAAAAAAAAGTATGGTAAAAAATATTCTTCACTTTTTCAACGTTTAGTTGATGAGGGACAAAGTCCTAAAACACTGTTTATAGCTTGTAGTGATTCACGTGTCGTACCAAATCTCATCACTTATGCTAAGCCGGGTGATCTGTTTATCGCACGTAATATAGGCAACTTCGTACCTCCTTTTGATCCTGAGTCTGAAGCTTCTTCTACACCTGCTGTTATCGAGTATGCTTTGAGCGTTTTAAATGTAGATAATATTATTTTGTGTGGACATACAGACTGTGGTGCCTGTAAGAGTTTGCACAAAGATATCCCCTTGGATGATATAGAGATGACACACATTCGCAAATGGCTTCGTTTTGGAGAGAGTGCCAAAGAACAAGCTATCGCCTTTGTAGGTATCAAAGATAAAAAGATGCTCTATCGTGCTACTGAGAAATTTAATGTCATCGAACAGTTGAAAAATCTTTTAACTTATCCTGCTGTCAAACGAAAAGTAGCAGAGGGTAAGATTTTTGTGCAAGGTTGGTACTATCATCTTGATAATGGTGAACTAGAGTATTTTGACCCTATCGAACACCGTTTTTTACCTGTTGAAACAGTTTTAGACAAGATGGAGGCACAACAACAAGAATCTGATTCTGAACTTAATGAACAAGAGTTTAACGAAGCTGCACAATAATATCCTTTTTATTTGGTAGCTTTAGTCAGACTAAAGCTACTTTTTAAAGTACTTTCTCATTTAATTTTAACATTGTATATTCGATTAGTGTAAAAAAAAGCTCTATGGATTGTTTGATATGTGTTAAAATGTTTCTATTTGTCATGATATTTCCTTTTATATGTTTTTTTATGGACATATTGTAATATAAATATTTTTCATGCTATAATAATATTTCAAATTGAAATAAAAATATTTTAAAGGAGATGCTATGTTTGATTTTAAAGCAGTTTTACCCAAGATAAAAGATATTCTCTCAAAAGAGGTAGGAAATAAAAAAGTATTTGACAAAGATGTCGCAGATGCATTGGGTATCAACCAGCTTACCTTTGCAACGATGAAAAACAGAGGAAAAGTTCCTTTTGAAGAGGTACTTAATTTTTGTGCTAAAAGAAAGATTTCTATCAATTGGCTTTTTTATGATCAAGCCACTAGAAGTTTAGAATCAGAAACAGAAAAGTATGCCAATGTTCGATATTTTGGAGATATATATGCTAGTGCAGGTGGTGGTGCTTTTAACTATGAAGCTGAACATGATGTGATATCTTTAGATCCTCATATGGTTGATCGACTTGGTGGTGAAAGAGAGATGAAAAATATCGACTCTATCAATGTCCTTGGTGATTCTATGGAACCTACTTTTAAAGACGGTGATATCATCTTTATAAACCGTACTATGGATGATATTCGCAAAGGTGGTGTATTTGTAGTGTCTACTCCGATTGGGCTTTTTGTTAAACGTCTCTCTTTAAAAAGTGATGGAACGTTGGATTTGATTTCTGACAATACCCAGTACAGTGTAGAATCTGTACCTATGGAAAATGTTGAAATTATAGGAAAAGTTGTTGGAAGTATGAGTGGTATGTAAATCATGGTGCGGTAATAATAAAGGAACCATGATTTACTTTTTTTGATTTTATTCAGAAACGATTTGGATAGTATTGATTTTGTCTTGACCTTCTATGGAGTCTAGTACAGCCATGCTATCTGTATCAGTTGGATCTATACCGCCAAATACAGTATGTACACCATCTAAATGAGGACAAGGTACAAAACAGATAAAAAACTGACTTCCACCTGTGTTTGGTCCGGCATGTGCCATAGATAGTGTACCTTTCTCATGTTTATGAACATTTGTGCTTGTTTCACATTTGATAGCCCATCCTGGACCACCTGTACCAGTACCTGTCGGGCAACCTCCTTGAGCCATAAAACCTGGTATAACACGATGAAAATTTAAGTTGTCATAAAATCCTTCATTTGCCAAATGTGCAAAGTTAGCAACTGTATTTGGTGCTTCATCTTTGTATAATTTTAATTTCATATCACCTTTATTGGTTTTGATGATTGCATAGTTTACATCTTTTAGTGCTTCTTGTGAGATATCATACTCTTTTAAAGACATTGTTTATCCTTTTAAAATAATTTAGAGTGAGATTATAGTAAAAGTGCCTTTAAAGCAGCTCTATAGTAAAATTTTGTCCAAAGAGAGGTGTGATGATGGTTTTGATCAAAAATGTAGTGATAGCTGGTTTGGGAGATGATAAGCAAGATATTTTACTCTCTGATGGAAAAATTAAATCTATTGGCAAATCACTAGAACAAGATAGTATTGAAGAGGTAGTTGAAGCTGATGGATTAGTTGCTTTTCCAGGAATTGTTGATCTAAATGTCCGTATTCAAGATGACAGTCTAAATATAACAAATCTTCAAAATCTATACACAGCTACCAAAAAAGGTGGTGTTTCACACTTTGTCCTATCCCCAAGAACCAAACCTTTGATAGAAAATCAAACTTTTAAAGCTTTACTTGCAGGAAAGTTAAAAGAAGATTTTCCCAATCTTGAACTTGCTATTAAAGCATTGAAAAATATCGAATGTACGAAGTTAAATAGTATAGCGACCATGGTAAAAAATGGTATATCTATAGTGCAGGAAAACTCAGATATCAATGGAAATTTATTACGTAGAATTTATGAATATAGTAAAATGCATCAAAATCTATTTTTTGTATTTTGTGAAAACAAGATTTTAAATGATAGTGGAGTCATGAATGAAGGGGAAGTATCATTTAAATTAGGATTACCGGGTATTTCTAAGATAGGTGAGATTAGTGAAGTCGCAAAAGTTGCACAAATGAGCATGCATTATGATGTGCCGACACTTTTTCAGGCACTTTCAACCAGACGGGCAGTTAATCTTGTAGCAGATGCCAAAAAACGTTTTAACCAACTTTATGCTGAAGTATCTATCCATCACTTAGCTTTAGATGAAAGGGCCTGTGATGGTTTTAATACTTATGCCAAAATAAATCCACCTCTTAGAAATTCTCAGGATAAAGATGAGTTGATTGAAAAATTAAAAGAAGGAAAGATAGATACACTAACAGCACTACACTCACCAAAATCTGTTGTTTATAAAGATGTTGCTTTTTGCGAAGCTATGTATGGAATCGATATAATAGAAGATTATTTATCGCTATGTTATACATATTTGGTCAAAGAGGGGCATATTAGCTGGAGTAAACTTAGTGAATTAATTTCTAAAAATCCAGCCAAAATACTAAATAAAAAGAGTATAGGGGCTATAAAAGAGGGGTTTGATGCAAATATAATACTCTTTGATCCTTCTATTGGATATGAAGTTAAACGAAAAACTTCTCCATACGTTGGAAAAACATTATATGGTAAAATTATAAGACATTTCTTTGCAAACTGAGAAAGTTTTACTCAAAGCATATATGAGTTTGTTTTAAAAAGTTT
>JALSQA010000267.1 GCA_026985685.1 Campylobacterales bacterium
TGGAGGATCCTCCGAACTTAAAAAAATAGCTTCACAAGCAAACAGAGAAAAAAATGCTGTTATATTTCTTGATGAAGCACAAACACTTCTCACCAAACGAGGAAAATCAAAAGAAAAATGGGCAGACGATACAACAAATACACTCCTCACACTACTAGATGGCATCAAAACTACCAAAGATAAAGCAGTGATATGGATTCTTGCTAGTAACTTTGATGATAGTAACCTAGATCTTGATGAAGCTGTCATGAGACGATTTCAAAAGAAAATCAACTTTCGATATCCTACCAAAATAGAACGCTTAGAACTGTTTGAACACTTTATCAACAAGGCTGACAAAAACTGTATAGATGAAATCGATTATGATGAATTGGCGACAATCACAAACAACCTCTCCCCTGCCAAGATAGAGAGCATCGTAAAAGAAGCAGCTACCAATGCAGCTGTCAATAGAGAAAAGATAGATACCGAACTACTCATCGAAGCGTATGAGAGAGATATCATCGGTCTTGTGAGCAAGGTAAAGCGAAACAGTTTTGACAAAGATACACTCTACATCGCTACCCATGAGTTAGGACACTTTTTTGCACATTTTCATGGTGTTTTAAAAGAGGTACTCCAGCAAGAGAAGATGAGCTTAGAAACATTTAAAAATCTTGATAAACAAGAGCAATACAAAATCCTCTACAAAGTAAGAGAAGAGACTGATATCATAAAGATTTCTATCTATGGAGCACAAAAATCAAATGGTGGATCATTGGGATATGCCCTCTTTAAACCTGACGAAGAAGATGTCCTAACACTCACACAGTTCAAAAACAAAATCATCGACCTTTATGGCGGTTTGGCAGCTGAAAGTGTGATATTTGGTAAGGAGGATGTATCTTTGGGTGCATCAAATGATTTGGAGAGAATCAATGAAATGACAAATAAGCTCTACACTTTGAAACTTGATAAACTAGAACTTATAGAAAAAAACCAAAAAGCATTTTTACAAGCTAGATACAATGAGAGTCAAGAAGCTATAGCATTTCACAAAGAAGAGCTTTTAGAAATACGAGATAGGCTGATAGAAAAAGGAATATTATCCATAGAGGAGATAGTACCACTTGAAGCGTACTCAAAACTTAAGGAAATCATAACAGCTTAATATTTGCATTTGTAGCCATATAACTCGTCCGTTAACTCGTTCCAAGCTCCAGATTGGAACGAATTATATGCTATTTATACCACATTAAAATGTGGTCTCCGATGAATTTTTAACTATTAACATTCATCATTCAACATTAATTCAAAGATGTGCTCTCCTGTAACAAAGTGACGATTAGATCAGCTCCTTAGTGAAATGCCACATCCTCCACCAAGCATTAGGCATTAGTAAAATTTTGATATAATCATCAAATGATAAATGAAAAAAACAGACTCTATGGTAAAACAAAAGATATTGATCAAGATACATTAAAGAAGCTATTTCATGATAAAAGATTGGATTTTATCCAGATAGCACTGCTATTTGGTAGCAGAACAAGAGAGAGTTATCACTCAAGGAGTGATTATGATTTTGCTCTGTTGATGGATGAATCCAATGAACCCTGGGGTGTGAAATCAAAAGCATACATAGAAATAGGTGATGTTTTGGGGCTTGATGATTGTGATTTTGATATAGTAGATCTAAAAAATGCCAACCCAACAATCAAAGAAAGCATCAAAGAGTCTTATATACTACTAAAGGGAGATAGCAATGAAGTTTGCAAAATACTTGGAAAAGACAACAGAGATTGCTAAAGAGGAGAGAGAGGTTTTAGATGAACTCTCAAAAAAGAGTGATTTAAACA
Organism: Campylobacterales bacterium; assembly: GCA_026985685.1. Taxonomy (GTDB): domain Bacteria; phylum Campylobacterota; class Campylobacteria; order Campylobacterales; family QNZT01; genus QNZT01. The sequence continues at coordinate 1,836 of JALSQA010000267.1, forward strand.
AGATAGAGATAAGAGCAGCAAAAAGTGCACTTCAAACGATGATAGAAAATGCTATCGGTAAAGCAAAAAGAGTTTTAAAATATTACAACTGCCCTGTTGTTCCAGCCAGAAGCAAAGATGCAATCCTCTTTATGCATGATATAGGTTTAATTGATGATGAAACTTATACCAATCTAATCAAAGCTATCGGTTTTAGAAACAGTATGATACATGATTATATGGATTTTAACGAGGATATCTTAATAAGTATCGTCAAAGAGAGATTTTATATACAGATATACAACTTTTTAACACAAGAGCCAAACTATACAAAAGTTCAGCTAAGCAGAATCGAAAACTACGCAGTATAGGCTATCTTTTTAATATTTGTTCCACATTAAAATGTGGTCTCCAATGGATATCCAGATATCGTTCCAAGCTGGAGCTTGGAACGAGTTAGTATATTTTAAACCAATAACATTTCAAAATGAAATAAAATCTTCCAAAGTAAAAAATAATTGCTAAAATACTTCCATCACCAAAAGGAGTATCTCATGTCAGATCATTCAGAATCATTTGTCTATGATAGAACTTTAAGAGAGCTATTTCATGAAGTTCCAAGAACTCTTATCAAACTTTTAGTAAACAAAGA
>JALSQA010000268.1 GCA_026985685.1 Campylobacterales bacterium
AAAGATAGTGAAAAAAACACGTATATTTATAAACGGCTTTGGTCGTATAGGAAGACATTGTGCAAAAATTTTATCTGCTGATGAGAGTATGCAAATTATTGCCATAAATGACCTTTATCCAAAAGAACAGATGCTTCATCTCTACGCTCATGATAGTATCTATGGAGATTTTGATATAACAACTCTTAAAAAAGTACAGTTCTTCACTCAGGAAAATCCAGAAAATATACCTTTTGAAGATTTAGATATTGATATTTTACTGCAATGTAGTGGTGTTTTTCTGGATCAAAAAAGCAATGAAATATACCTGCAAAAAGGTGTAAAAAAAGTCATCATCTCAGCCCCTGCCATAGATGACACCCCTGTTTTTATCCCAGGAGTCAATGAGCACACATATCAAAACCAAGCCATACTATGTGCTTCAAGCTGTTCTGCCAACGCCATAGTACCTATCGCATCCATCATAGATACAAACCTTGACATCTCCTCTCTTCATGTAAGCATGATTCATAGCTATACAGCCGATCAAAACCTCTTAGATGTCAAACACAAGACAAGAGATATCAGACGTATTCGATCTGCCACACAAAATATATTGCCACTTTATAGCAGTGCTTCTTATGCAGTTTCAAAAGTCATGCCAAAACTAAAAGATAAAATCACCGCCACAAGTATTCGTGTACCTGTAAGTAGCTGTACTTTATATGACATGAGTATAAAAACCAAAAAAAATATCACAACAAAAGAGTTACATAAACTCTTTCAAAACACAAAACTAGATGTAATAGATACAACACATAAAAACTTAGTATCGAGTGATTTTATTGCAAATCCTTTTAGTGCGGTTGTTGATTTATCTTTCACAAAAGCCCTAGATAAAAATCTAATCCACATAAACGCATGGCAAGATAATGAATACGCTTATGCAAAACGACTCATATCACTGGCAAAACACTGCTCTTAGTCTTCCAACCTTTTACAAACTTTATCATAAGTGCTAAGTGCAAAATCATAAAATACTTTAGCATCATCTATACTTGGTTTTCCATATGGCAAAAGCCCCATATCGCCTGGATACCTTGACTCTATATAAAGTCCATCTAGTATACTCATAATATCTTCATCTAAATCTTCTAATGCAAACGAAACCTTATTATAAAGATTAAGTAGTTTATGAATTTTAGGAATATCTATCTCATTCTCTTCAAGAATAGCTTTCATAGATTTTTCTACAGATTGTTGAGCATGAAATGCAACTATATGTGTTAAATGAGGATTATCTATAATCTCTTCAATTGTAAGTAAATCATCTTTTGAAGCGTTTAGCCACTCTTTTGTAAATGTTCTCATAATATAACAATTCCCTCATTTAATATTTTTCTACTGAACATACTATCCATCTCGATAAACTTTTTATGCATTGCTTTAGTGTGAGTTATGAGGTCTGTTGGATACTCTTTCATAATATCCCTCATGGCTTTTGATACTTTTTGCTCTATTTCACTTTTTTCTTTCCAGGTTTTAGGCATAAAATCATTATTAGTTACTACATACAAATCAATATCACTATCTTTAGTTGGATTACCATAAGCATAAGAGCCAAAAAGTATAACTCTATAAGGATTTAAAGGTTTTAATTGCTTAATAATATCAAGTTTTATTTTTTCTATATTTATCATTTATGCTCCTCTTAACTGGATTATAGCATATTTTTTAAATCTATCTCTAGTATACATTCAAAAGTTATGCCATAACTAAAAGATAAAATCAAAACGGCTCATATCCCTGGCAAAACACTTCTCTTAGTCTTCCAGCCTTTCCAATGTCTGAAGAGAAAATCTCTCTTGGGGAATATATTTTATAAGAGAATTTTTTACCAGATTTTTGAGTATTAATCTCTCTTTTATACTCAAATGTTTGTGAACAATCATGTCACATCGTATCACAAGTGCATCTGTTTTTGGATGTAAGATTTGAATATTTTCCAAATCTATTGTATGTTGATTGATTTGAAAATGTTTTTGTTCAAGTGTTTGTTTTATATTTGCATCTTTGACCATATAGGTAAAAGAAAAATATAAAGGAATAGCGATCACTAAAAGCATAGCCATAGAGATCAACATCCCTTTTTGAGCACGTTTAAGTGGCGAAAATCCCAAAACCAAAAAACTAACAGATGCAGCAAAAATGATCCCTGCAAAGTTGGTTAAAAAGAGTAAAAAAGCACTTTTGAAAACAGCCAAATCACCCCATCCCAACCCTATACCTGCTGTTGCAATAGGTGGAACCAATGCCACAGCAATTGCCACACCAGCTAAAGAACCTGCTATTTTGGAATTGTTTTTTGCATACGCGGCAGCGATACCTGAAACAATTGCCACAATCAAGTCCAAAAGTGTAGGATGAAGCCGTCCTGAAATCTCAGAAGTCATCGACTCAAACGGAAGCACCATGGCGGTA
>JALSQA010000269.1 GCA_026985685.1 Campylobacterales bacterium
TTCAAAGCGTTTTTCAAGATTTCGTGGCATCCAGTCGGCACTAGAGATATAAATAGATGGTGATGCGTGTTGAAAATAAAATATTCTTGAATGTTCAAGATATTTTCCTACAATCGATATAACTCGAATATTTTCACTCACCTTTGGTATACCTGGTTTTAGACAACAAATCCCTCGTATGATTAAGTCGATTTTGACACCTTCATTGCTTGCTTTATAAAGTGCTTTTATGATATCTGGATCAACAAGGGAGTTCATCTTAGCAATAATACGACCTTTTTCTTTATGAATGCGTTCATTTTTGATCATATCAAGTAAACTCTCTTTCATCTGCATTGGTGACATTTTGAGGTTTGAGAGTTTTTTATTTTTTGAAAATCCTGTCAGGATATGAAAGAAGGTGATAGAATCTGCTCTAAATTCATCTCTTGAAGTAAAGTAACTGATATCTGTATAGATCTTAGCTGTTGATTCGTTGTAGTTTCCTGTTGAAAGATGTAGGTAAATTTTTAGTTTATCTTTTGATTTACGTATCACTTGTGCTATCTTCGCATGGACTTTAAATCCAGGGATTCCATAGATCACATGAGCACCAGCTTCTTCGAGTGCTTTTGCCCAGATGAGATTGTTTTCTTCATCAAATCTAGCTTTTAGTTCAACCATAGCTGTGACTTGTTTTCCATTGTTTGCAGCATCTATGAGAGCCTGGACTATTGGAGAGTTTTTACCTACTCGATAGAGTGTCATACGGATGGAGAGAACTTTGGGATCTTTTGCTGCATCTTGGATAAATTTGACAACTGGCTCAAAACTCTCATATGGTTGCAAGATTAATGCATCCTCTCTGTCGATGATTTTAAAAATAGATTCATTTTGATCAAATGGAGGTAATTGTTTTGGAACATGAGGAGCGACACTAAGATGTGAAAATGCTTTATCCGAAACGATATCCCAAAGTGTTCCTATATTTAAAGGAATATTGTATTCATAGATATCTTTTTCATTTACTTTTAGATAAGTATTTAGAAATTGAAGTAACTCTTGATCACAATCTTTCTCTATCTCAAGACGTACAAAAGCTCCTTTGCGTCTGAGTCTTAGACCTTGTTGCATAATCTCCATAAAATCATCTGCTTCTTCCTCTTCGATGATAATATCCGCATTTCTTGTAACTCTAAAAGTAGTAGTTGCTAGTACTTCATAACCTGGAAAAATATCTTCTATATATTCACGAACAAGAGATTCAATAGTGATATAGATACCATGAGATAGATGAACAAATCTTGGTAAAAGTCTTGGAATACGAATCATAGCAAACTTGACATCGTATGGATCGGAACTATCTTGAAGTTTGATAGCCAAAGATAGACTGAGGTTGTTTAGTGGCGGGAATGGATGTGTAGCGTCAACTGCTATGGGAATGATGACAGGAAAGATATTTTCATAGAAAAATTCACCTGCATCTTTTTTTAGATCTGAAGGTAAATCTTGAAACTCTTGAATAAAAAGACCATGACTTGAAAGTGTCTTGGTGATATTTAAGTAACTATTTTCTAAATTTTCTTGCTCTTTATGTAAATATGCTCGGATTTGTTCAAGTTGCTCAAGTGGTGTCATCTCATCTATACCTGATGAGACAAACCTGGCAGAATAGAGTTGTTTCAGTCCCGCAATACGAATCATGTAAAACTCATCAAGATTGGTAGAGTAAATAGCAAGGAATTTTAATCTTTCTAGTAGTGGTTTATCAGCTTTTGTACTTTGAAATAGTACCCGTGAGTTAAATTGTAACCAGGAAAGTTCTCTGTTAATATAGAGTGATTTATCGCTTAAATCAGTCACTTCTTTTTCCTTAAATGTAAGATTTATTTTAATTATATCATAATTATTTAATGTTTCTGATTTCATGAGGATATTTTACAACTTTTGTTCCTAATTAGTTGGATGAGGTTTAAGTTATAGTTTTTTAATTTTTTCAATTTCATCTCTGTATTTTGCGGCCATTTCAAATTCTAGGTCTTTTGCTGCTTTTATCATTTTGGCTTTTAACTCTTTTATTATTTTTTGTTTTTCAGTTTTTGGGATTTTTTGCTTTAGTTTTTTATCAGCTATCTCGCTATAATCTTCAAGTCTTAAGTTCTCATCTAATTCTCGTTTGGTGCTTGTTGGTGTGATGTTATGTTTTTTGTTAAACTCCATTTGTCTGTTTCTTCTATATTCACCGATGTCGATAGCTGCTTGCATGGATCTTGTGATTTTTTTAGCAAAAAATATAACTCTTCCATTTACATTTCTAGCAGCTCGTCCCATGGTTTGGATGAGGGCTGTTTCGCTTCTTAAAAATCCCTCTTTATCCGCATCAAGAATTGCTACCAAGCTAACTTCAGGCAGATCAAGACCCTCACGAAGCAGGTTGATACCTATAAGCACATCAAATTCTCCAACTCTT
>JALSQA010000270.1 GCA_026985685.1 Campylobacterales bacterium
CTAATAAATTTAAAATCACTTGTGCAAATTCGCTAGGATAACCAATAATATAAATAGACTCTTTTGGAGCTTGTACATCTAATCCTATACGATAATAGGTCAAAGAAGCTTGTATGATATTGATCGCACTTTGGATATATCGTTGTAAATCAAACAGCTCTTTTTTATGATTTGGTGCAAAAAAATGGCGAAAGTCATCAATAGTATGCGACATATATTTAATCAAATCATTACCATTTTTTATTTTTTCTTTCAAATAATCTTCACCAAGTTCACCAAAAGCATATGCAGCATCCAAATTCATAAAAATACCACCAAGTTGTGCTAAAGGTTGTCTCCACTGATGTGCAATATGCCCTATCATCTCACCCATTGTTGCGAGTTTGGATTGCTGCATCAAAAGATATTCATTTTCAAGGCGTTTTTCGATTTGTGTATTGATTTGATTTTGCAATTGTTGTTTGATCTTTTCATGAGCTGTTACATTTTTGAAGATAAGTTTGATATAGCGATTATTTAGATTTTTAGATAGTGTTCCAGAAATATCAAACTGTAACTTTCCAACTACAACACGTTTGTCGTTTAAAATCGTTTCTTTTTGAAAATGAATATATATATCCTTCCAGTCAGAAGGTTTAAAAATAGTAGTTAACTCTTTATCTACTAAGCCCTCACCAAATATCTCTTTGGCTTTTTTATTCATCCAGTAAATAACTTGTTGTCTATCACTATCAAATATCTCGATAATAGCTTCAGGTAAAAAATCCATTATCTCCTGGGCGTGTTTTATTTTGATTTGCAAAATACGGCTATAATTACCTTTAAGATATTTTAAAATATCCCTGTTGGTCAAAATTGCCACCATTTTATTTGAATGATCTGTAACAACAATACGTCTTATATGTTTTTGGTGCATTAATTTGATCACATCTGTTACTAATTGCTCTTTACTTGTACTTATAACAGGTGATGAAGCAAAAGGTAAAATATTTTGATGCATATCTGTTTCCATATATGTTAATTTCAATATATCTTTTTCTGTCAAAATACCTATAAAATCATCTTTTTCTTTGATAATTACAGAACCAATATGAAAATATTGCATCATATTTAATGCTTCTTGCAATGAAGCATCTGGGGAAAGTGTGATGATATTTTGATGTGATTTTATAATGTGTGAAATTTTCAAATCTACTTTATAAACATCTTCTTCAAGATAAGAGAAAAGATCTTCCTGCAATACGACACCAGAGAAATTTCCATCATCATCCACTAATATCAAACGACGAATATCATGCTCACTCAAAAAATTAAAAGCAAATTCTACAGGTCTATCTTGATTTACACATATAACAGAAGTTGTTGCGATTTCATACGCCTGTGCACTTAAATCAATCTTTCCACCTAAAGCATTTACAATATCACTTTCAGTCAAAATGGCTATTGGTAAATTTTCTCGTATAAGTACAACAGAACCATCGCCATTTTTTTGCATACAAAGCATCGCTTCTTTGAGAGAAACACGATAATCTAAAAAAAATCCTGTAATTTTTGCAATTTTTTTTAATAAGGTCACTTTTGGTGCTCTATATGAAATTTATAACCAACACCACTAATATTTTCAAAAAGATCGTATCCTATCTTTTTACGTAAATTTCTCATTTGACTTCTTATAGCATCACGTGTCATCACTTCATCTTTCCAAATTGTCTCTTCAAGCATATCATAACGAATCACTTCTCCCTCATGTGCAATAAAAAACTCTAAAAGTTCTACCTCTTTTTTACGCAATGAAATAGTTTTTCCATCTTTAATAATAGAAGTTGATTTTTTACTATAGATATATCCTTTTGCCAACTGAACATGAGCAATTTCTTCTAACTCGTGTACACTCTTTTGCAATGCAGATAAAAGTTCTTCACTTGTTACAGGTTTAACTAAATAACGAGTTAAATTTAGTTCAATAGCTTTTAACATAAACTCTTTATCTGTATATGCAGTAGAGATCAAAATACGCGTCTGCTTATCTGTTTTTCGGACAATCTCCGCTATATCTATACCATTTAAGCTAGGTAAATTTATATCAAGTAGTAAAATATCAGGTTGAATTTTTTTATAAAGAGCCAATCCTTCCATACCATCAGAACAAGTATAAACATGTTTGCAATAACGACCTAAAAATTCAGTAATATACTTTCGTACTAAAAGATCATCTTCAACATACACAATCGTATAATATTTCATCTTTTTAGCAAAAGCATAATGATTCATCAGGTATATTCTCTCTCATATAAAGTTAGTGAAAGAATTTTAACATAATTATGATTGTTATATTGTATAGAAAAATAAAAATTGATTGGTTGCGGGAGACGGATTTGAACCGCCGACCTTCGGGTTATGAGTTTTCGGTCTTATAGAATTTTTAAATTTTTTATGCCTACAATTTT
>JALSQA010000271.1 GCA_026985685.1 Campylobacterales bacterium
CAGGCATTTTCACAGGCAGAAAGCTCAACAACAAGACAATACGGTGGAACAGGGCTTGGTCTTTCTATCTCATCAAAACTCATCGCCATGCTTGGAGGCGAATTAAAACTTCAAAGCCAGCCACAGCAGGGTAGTAAATTTTACTTCTCGATACCAGTTCAGACAGGAAAATATATTGAGCATAATACAAAACATAACTATAACGATACCTCTTTAAAAGGAAAACATATCTTAGTAGTTGAAGATAATAAAGCAAACCAAATGTACATGAGTTTGTTACTGAAAAAGTTCCATATCACATTTGACATCGCCAATGATGGTGTTGAAGCTATACTGGCGTTTGAACATGGACAATATGACTTGATACTCATGGATGAAAATATGCCAAACTTAAATGGTATAGAAGCGACTAAAAAGATATTAAACATAGAACAGGAAAAACATTTAAAACACACACCAATCATCGCTTTAACCGCAAATGCACTAAGTGGTGACCGTAAACGTTTCATGGATGCTGGTATGGATGAATATTTAACTAAGCCTATTAATAAAACTAAATTATTGACGATATTCAAAGAGTTCATGCAGCAAAAAAAGGAGTCAACATGCTAGATATATCACTATTGGCACAAAAACTTGATTTTGAAGAAGAGGATGTAGTAATGCTTTTGGAGATGTTTATAGAATCTTCACAACAAAGTATAAAATTACTAAGAAAAGCTTTAGAAACATCTGATTTTCCAGCCATAAAAGAACACGCACACTCAATCAAAGGTAGTGCATCAAATCTTTTACTTGATGAGATATATCAACTTTCAAGATCGATAGAAGAAGCATCTATTACACAAAGTCCTTTTGATTATGCTACAGCTTACACCAAGCTATATCATGCATTAAATAATATAAAAATAACGGAAACTGTATAATGGCAAAAATACTTATAGTAGATGATCTAGCAGTCAATCGTATGACTATCAAACTCTCTTTGAAAAGTGAAGGCTACGAATTTGTAGAAGCATCAAATGGATTAGAAGCTATCCAAATAGCAAAAGAAGAAAATCCAGATATCATACTAATAGATGCTATGATGCCTGTGATGGATGGATTTGAAGCAACAAAAGTGATACGTAAAATCGAAGAGATACAACGTATTCCAATTTTAATGATCACTTCACTAGAGAGCAAAGAGGATAAAATCAAAGCTCTTAATTGTGGAGTAAATGATTTTATCAGCAAATCTTTTGATAAATCAGAACTAAAAGCCAGATGTCATGCCTATATAGAACTTGCAAATTTAAATAAAAAATATATCCTTGCAACAAAAAACATCATCTCAAATCTTCCTAACAAGATGAAGCTTCTTAAAGATATACAAAATAGTAAAATATCTAAATCACTATTTCTAATAGAAATGGACAATTTTGATGATAATGAAAATTTTTATGGTTTATCTATTGCAGAAAATCTTGAAAAGATATTTATCAAATACCTCATCAAGCATTGTTTGATTTTACATGATCATTATCAACTCTATCATATCGCAAGTGGTAAATATGCAATATTGTTTAATGAAACATTTGATAACAGTGAAGATAATGCAGAAAACTTCTGTTCAAATTTGATCTCATCTATCAAACATCATAATTTTCAATATCAAGATTACAATTTTGATATCAATATCACTATGAGTTATATGTATGGATTAGAAAATCTATACGAAGATGCCAATACTATGCTAAATCTAGCACAAAAAGATAAACTTGAATTTATGGTAGATACTAAAAGAATCAACCAGTTAAAAAACAATATCAAAGAAAATCTTGAAACACTAAAAACAATCAAAATGGCATTAAATGAAGATAAAATAGAACCATTTTATCAGCCAATTTATAACAACCATACCGATAGCATAAACCGCTATGAAGCACTTATCCGTATGCATGATAAAAATGGGAAAATCATTTTTCCACACCCAGTATTTTTAAATGTAGCAAAACAGGGAAAACTTTATCCATATGTTACAAGATTGCTTATAGAAAAAGTATTAAATAAGATCAGAGAAGAAGGATGTGAAATATCTATAAATATCTCTTCTTTGGATATAGAAGATAAAATCATGCAGGCATTTATCCTTGATGCTTTTGAAAAAAACAAAGATATTACCCATAAATTGATCGTTGAACTTTTAGAAGATAAAGAGACAAATTCATATGATGAAGTCAATAAATTTATCAGGATTTTAAAAGGATATGGTATAAAAATAGCCATAGATGATTTTGGAAGTGGTTACTCTAATTTTATACGTATAGTCGAATTTGAGCCTGATATCATTAAAATAGATGGATCACTTATATGTGATATAGCAACATCTCAGGCATCACGCCAAACAGTAGAAACTGTAAAAATATTTGCAGATAAGATTGGAGCAAAAGTTGTAGCAGAGTATG
>JALSQA010000272.1 GCA_026985685.1 Campylobacterales bacterium
TACCTTGCTAGAGAAGAAAAAGTAGGAGGTGCCAAATGAATAAAGAGATAAAAATATTAATAATTGTCGTAATTTTTACATTAGTAACATATTGGGGAGTTGAGCCTTTTGCACACTCTCAAATGCACAAACATGTAGAAGATAATAATTTTGCTTATAAAGATTTACCTGCACTTAAAGCAAAAGGTGATCCTGCAAAAGGTAAAGAGTTAGTGATGGGTGCTGGTGCTTGTACTGGTTGTCATGGTATTAAAGCTGCGGGTATGCCTGCACCTATGGATGCAAGTACTGCTGCTGCTAGTTATGGTGTAAATCCACCTGATCTTAGTAATGTTGGAGGTCTTTTAGATGAAAGATTTTTAGCTGCATTGATCAAAAATCCAGCTCATGCCTTAAAAGTTGAGCATAAATTTAGTGATAAAAGACCACATCCTATGACAGCATTTTATGGTGCTGGTGGAGATATGGATCAAGAGATTGCCGATATGGTAGCATATCTAAAATCTATCGCTTCTAAAGAGATCAAACCAAAAGAAGCTTATGAAATGGCTTGTGGTAGATGTCATGCTATGCGTTATGATAAATGGACACAAATGGGTGAAACACCTAAGTTCAAATATAAAAAAGATGAACTTGCTTATCAAGTAAAAGTTCTTGATTATCAAGATCACTTGAAAGCGTATATGGGTAAATTGCCACCTGATCTTTCTATCATGATTAGAGCAAGAAATGAGCATTTTCTTAAAACATTTGTTGAAAATCCTCAATCTCAATTACCTGGAACTGCTATGCCACGTGTTGGTTTAACAGCAGAAGGTTATGAGAAAGTTGTCAAACATCTTGAAGAGGTTGGTGATCCAAGCAAACCTGCACGTGATGCACTTGGTTGGAAAGTAATTCTTTGGGCTATTGGCTTTACAATTTTAGCATATCTTTGGAAACAAAAACTCTGGAGTAAGCTACACTAGATAGATAATACAAGAGATTTTCTCTTGTATTATTTACTTTTTATGATGGTAACATCAGAAATTTCTTCTTTTAGAGCATAAAATCTATTTTTATTGTCAAATTCTATTACTCCTTTTCCTTTTAATTTACCGTTTTTAATAAAGTCATAATTACAAAATCTATTTTTACATGAGAGTGTTATTTTTTTATTATTTTTGAGATTGTATATTTTAGATGTTGGTCTATGTACTATAGCTTCATAAAGAACAAATAAAATTTTATTTTTGTCTTTACGATACTTTGCATCTTCTATTTTTGGTTTTTGATCTTCATAAAAAACAAAATGTTTTTTTCTTAGTAAAAGTTTTGCTATAAAGTTTGTTACTTTCGCATCTAAATATCGTTCATTTAAAGTTGCAAGAGTTGAAATTTCGCCTAGCTTGATACCTTTAAACATTATATCGTATGAATTATTCTGTGCATTTAATGATGAAATTAATAACATACTAAATGTAATGTAATGATGAATCTTCATGTACATCCTTTATTTTGTAATATTGCTTATTTATTATAGTCATAACTATGTGTAAAATTTGTGAAAGTGAAATAGGCTTTTAAACCTATAAGAGATTGTTACTCTTTTTTATCACTTTCTGGTTGTTTTTCTGAGGAGGTGGAAGAGGGTGTTATATAATCTATTATAGAACTAAGTGTGCTTGTCTCTTTCTCTTTTGCTTTATCTTCTTGCTCTTGAGTGCTAAATGCTCCAATTGAGATAAGCTTTTGATATCTTTGTTCAAGACGTTCCTGGGATGATAGTTTTTGAAATTCTTTTACAGTATGAAGGAAATAATTTTTTAATGCTTCAATAGAAGTTTGTTTACTTCTGTGTGCACCAATTAAAGGTTCTTCAATTACATCATCAATCAATCCCAGCTCTTTAAGATCTTCAGCGGTTATCTTCATGGCTTTTGTAGCTTGTTCTTGTTTTTTTGGGTCATTCCACAAAATAGCAGCACATCCCTCTGGAGAAATAACACTAAATACAGAGTATCTCATCATAGCAAATCGATCAGCAACACCAATTGCCAATGCTCCACCACTACCGCCTTCTCCTATCACTATAGAGACAATAATAGCATCTAAATCACTTAATTCATATAAGTTTTTAGCTATAGCTTCGCTCTGACCTCTCTCTTCAGCTCCAATACCTGGATATGCACCGGGAGTGTCTATGAGAAAAAGAATAGGAAGATTAAACTTTTCTGCTAATCTTGCTGCTCTTAGAGCTTTTCTGTATCCCTCTGGATGTGGCATACCAAAATTTCTTTTGATTTTATTTTTTGTACCACGACCTTTTTGTTCTCCTATAAGAACAGTCTTTTGACCATCAATATCTCCGATGTAACAAACTATAGCTTCATCATCACGAAATTGTCTATCTCCATGAATTTCATAAGCATTTTCCATCATTCCCCGAACATAATCCAAAGCATAT
>JALSQA010000273.1 GCA_026985685.1 Campylobacterales bacterium
AAAATCCTTTCATATTTATATTTGAAAGTCTAATCTTTTTTACTTAAATCTATATTATGCATAATATCTTGCTGTTTTAGACTCTTTTTTGACTTGTGTAGAAAGCTATGGGTGAAGCACCATTACCAATTAAATCCCTAAATATTGGGATTTAAAATAATTTTAAGTTGTGTAGAAAGCTATGGGCAGGCTTGCGTTGACCGTCGTTGCTATCGTTGGAGTGCCGGTGAAATTGACGATGGTTCGGTCGATGGTTAGGTGAAACTCATTGCCTTTTAATATCTTTGGTGTTGTAGTATGTTTTAATGCTTGATCTGCTTTAACTTTAACAGTTGTACTTGCTAAAAATCCCGCAAGAGCTAAACTTTTTAAAAAGATCCGTCGTTTATAGATAGAACTGTTTTGCATCTTTACTCCTTTGTAAGTAATTGTTCTAATTGTAATACTTTAGTGTGCAAGATGTGTGGAGAGTATTTGTTAGTTCGGTAATAAATATAGTTCACACTAGAAAAGCCAACGACTGATGAAGTATGATTAAGAGAATTGTCTGTGGCTTAATACATTTCCTTGATATAAGTAGTGATAAAAAAACATATTGGTAAAGTTTTGTATAGGGTGGGAGTATCCCACCGGCAAATCTTTAATTTGATTTACATTTTTCTAATTCACTTTCACACCAGGTTTCGATTTGTTTTTTTTCTTCTTTTGTTAAAATAGCGTTTTTATGAATCCATAGGTAGGTGGATAGGGGCATCATTCCATTTTTTGTGGTTTTGATGGCTCTTTTCAGGCGTTTGGTTTTTATTTCGTTTGGTATTTTTGTCCATTTTGAGAAGTTTAGTGCTTTTCTTCCATCATTGACATGGGATATCACACTCCATGAAATGGGAGCTATGTTGCTATACCATGGCCATTTTGTTTCATTTGAGTGGCAGTCGTAACAGCTTTTTTTGAGTATGGTCTGGATATCCTGGGGTGCATGAAGTGCGATGTTTTGATCTACTGGTGGGTTTGTTCTTTTTGGGCGTATAAATTGTATGGCAATGAGTACAACTATAGTCCATAGTATTATTTTTTTCACTAATATTCCTTTTTTTTGTCTGGAGAGTATACTATCATGCAAAAGATAAGATATAGTTATTGTATAATCTCTTATGCATTTTACATTTGAGTATCCGTGGGTTTTATTGTTATGGCTGTTAATTCCTTGTTTTTATCTGTGTAAAAGAAAAGTTGCAACACAGTTTTTGCCAAAACTGGAGTGGATTCCTAAGCAAAAACATCTTTTTCAAAAACAGACTTTGTTAAGAGCGTTGATATTTGCTTTGAGTGTGTTTGCATTGGCATCTCCTATACGGTATAGTTCTATTGCTCCATCTGATAGAAAAGGGATTAATATCGTTTTGGCTTTGGATACAAGTGGCTCTATGAGGGAGAGTGGTTTTTCTAATCAAGATCAAGAGATGACAAAATTTGATCTTTTAAAGATATTGGCAGATGATTTTATTCAAAAACGTTCAGGGGATAATATCGGGATTGTTGCTTTTGGGACATTTGCTTTTAGTGCTTCTCCTGTTAGTTATGATTTAGAGGGGGTTCGTGCATTGCTTGATATGCTTGAAGTGGAGATAGCCGGTAAAAATACTGCTATCGGTGAAGCTATCGCACAGAGTGTACATACTTTGCGATATGGCAATGCTAAAGAAAAAGTTATAATTTTAGTGACTGATGGCAAAAATAATAGTGGTTCTATCTCGGTAAAAGATGCGGTTTTGATGGCAAAAAAAGAAAAGATAAAGATATTTACCATAGGACTTGGAACACAAAAAGAGTATGATAAGAAACTTTTAGATCGTATTGCACAAGATAGTGGAGCAAAATCTTTTGGTGCCCAAAATGCTAAAGATTTGCAAAGTGTTTATGCCCAGATCAATCACCTTCTACCCTCTGTAATACGTTCAAAAAATTATTTGCATAAAATTATGTTATATCCCTGGGTTTTATTTGTTGCCCTTACTCTTCTTTTTTGGTATCTTTATAGAAGGATTAAAAGATGATTTTTCTTTTTCCTGAAGCTTTTATTTTGCTATTTGGTATACTTTATTTCTATTTACAAATCAAAAATATTAAAAAAGATTCCCAAATGATAGCTGATCAAAAACGTTATTATCTTTTGCTTTTGAGTGCTTTTTTGATGATAGTAGCTTTAAGCCAACCTGTACTTCCCAAAAAAACACATGAGCAAAAAGCGATGGGAAGTGAGGCAGTTATAGGAGTTGATCTCTCTTATTCGATGCGTGCGGATGATATTAAACCTTCACGCCTTCAAAGTGCTTTTTTGCTTTTAAAGTCACTATTTGATAGTGATGTAGAAGATAGATTTGCTCTTTATGGTTTTACAACACAGCCTCTGATCCTATCACCATCTACA
>JALSQA010000274.1 GCA_026985685.1 Campylobacterales bacterium
CTCTTTTGTCTAGTTAAAACAGTAGCAGAGCGTCGCAGGTGAAGCTCCCTCTTTGCAGCCGACCGTTACTTTGATATCCTCTTGTGGTTTTAAACTAAACATTTTATCTCCTTATATATGTTTTTCATCCAACATCAACAATGCTACAACAAAAGGTCTATTATTTCACACGTTATCCCTTTTGTAAACAAATTCTGTGTAGTGGGTGTTTAGGCTTTATAAACTGAAATTATATATACTTGGATTTTTCCAGGTTTTGTGATACAAAATCCCAATTGACTAAATTCCACCACTTTTGTATATAATCAGCCCTTGCATTTCTATAATCTATATAATAAGCATGTTCCCAAACATCACAGGTCAAAAGTGGAGTATGTTCTGAACGTAGGGGATTACTTGCATTTGAATGTGCTTCTATGACTAGTTTTCCTGCATCATTGACACATAGCCAAACCCATCCTGAACCAAACAGACCCAAAGCAACATCTGTAAATGCTTCTTTTAGAGTTGAAATTGTAACAAACTCTTTACTAATTAAAAGTTCTAAATCTTCTGAAATACTCCCAGCATTTGCATTCATACCATTGAAATAAAAGTCATGATTATAAACTTGTGCAGCATTATTAAAAACAGCACCATCGGCTTCTTTGATAATCTCTTCTAGTACCATATCTTCATAAGCTGTACCCTTAATCAAGGTATTTAGTTTCGCAACATATCCAGCATGGTGTTTTCCATAGTGATATTCTAGTGTCTCTTTTGATATATATGGCTCTAGTGCACGCATATCAAAAGGCAATGTCATTAATGTATGTGTCATCATAAATCCTTTCAAAAATTTATTTAGTAATCATATTATAAAAATTTATTATGTAATGTTTGTGTAAACTATATCTGACAAGATTCAATCTGGCTAAATCCATAGCGACATCGTATCCACAAAATCGGTGTAAACTATGTGTAGTAAAGGAATAATCCTTTTTTCATCAAATATTCATAATCCTTCTCTATTATAATAAAAAAGTTTCATAACTTTTGGATATAAGATAAGGAAGAGTAGTGATTTTTCGGGCATATAAAGCACTTTTAGCAAATAAGTTAAAAACTACATTGGTCTATTTTAGTTTGGTCTTTGCTATTGTTTCGATTTTTTTGATTACTGCGATTGCCAATGGTGTTATAGGGATGTATGCTAGCATGATCAAAACTGATGCTGATATCATTGTGACACAGGCAAAGATTTCGGATACTTTTTTTAGTAATGTGGATATTAAACTTTTGGATAAAATCAAAAAGATTTCAGGTATACAGAGTGCTTCAGCTATGATTGTGGGTGCTTCACCTGTTGAGGATATTCCTATTGTAGCGGTATTTGGGGTCACAAATGATCGTATGCATAACTACAAGCTGATATCGGGAAGGTATCCACATAACACAGAAGTGATTGTTGGAAAAAACATCTATAAGCAACTTGATGATCAGCAAAATATTGAAATTGCTGATCAGACTTTTAAGATTAGTGGCACATATGAGAGTCGTATCGGTTTTGAAAATGGCGGTGTAGTATTAACTATACACGATGGTGGTGAGATTTTTAATAAAAGTGCTTCTATGTTTCTCATCAAAGTAAAAATAGGTACAGATACTAAACCAATCTTAAAACAAATCAAATCATTAAGTAATAAAATAGCAGTTAAAACGACTGATAGTTTTGTGCAAAATTACAATCAATTTAAAATTATTGAGAAATCATCTTGGCTCATTTCGTTGATTGCCTTTGCTATGGGGCTTTTGAGTATTGCTTCTATTATGGGTATTACTGCCAATGAGCGTGAAAGTGAATTTGGTATTCAAAAAGCATTAGGTATTCCAACTAGTACTATTGTATATGGGTTGATGATTGAGAGTTTGATGATAGGTATAATAGCTTATATTTGTGCTTTCATAATTGCTGAACTTAGTTTGTATGTGATCAAACATAGTAGTACATTACAAGGTTATGTAAATGGAGAGATTTTACCTCAAGTAGCTATTTGGGTTTTTGTAGTTTCGATGATGATGAGTATATTGGGTACATTGTTACCAATTTTTAAAGTTTCTAAAATTGATCCTATAATCTTGATTCAAGGGGGTCGTATATGATAGAAGCTTGCAATATTAGCCATTTTTATGATCATCAAGAAGTGTTAAAGAGTATAAACATACAGGTGCAAAAAGGAGAATTTCTTGCATTGACTGGTGCTAGTGGAAGTGGCAAATCGACATTACTTTGTGTGTTGTTAACATTGTTGAAACCTACAAAAGGTGATCTTTGGTTTGAGGGATTTTCTTATGATGAGATCAAAGATATCAATAGTTTTAGAAGAAAAAATATCGGTTTTATCTTTCAGTTTCATTATCTTATATCTTATCTTAGTATATTGGCGTTTA
>JALSQA010000275.1 GCA_026985685.1 Campylobacterales bacterium
AAGATTGCTTATGATTTACTCGATAATTTAAAGGGGATAAGATGAGATATATTATAGTTGTTGTGATGTTAGTTTTATTTGTCGGTTGTGGTGGAGGTAGTAACTCTAACACTCCTCCATCTTCACCGCAAATTGATGATAATTCTAAAAAACCACCAAGTGTACCTGTCATCTAAGGAGTAATTTAGTTACTCCTTGGGTGCTTTATGTCTTCGCACTCTCACATCAAAAGGCTCTTTGTAGTAACCGTGCACCATCTTTCTTTGTGCAGTTGCTCTTAGGTGTGCTCTTATCTCTTTGATGATTGGAGTAGCCTGTTTCTTTGCGACTGGAAACTTAGTAGATGCACCATCAGCAAAATAAAAGACTATATTATTATCTGCAAATTCTACACGCTGGATATAGTAAAAGTAATACTCAAGTATATCTCCACAAGCCTCTTTGTTTTTATATTTTGGGATAAATACAGAGTTAGGATCTTTTGCTCTGTCGATTTTGAAGATATGAAATTTTGCACATTTTGTATAGATAGTGATAGACTCTTTACATAGATAGAAAAAGGTGATCGTATACTCCATAGGAGCATCTTTTTTGCGTTGTCTTGGGCATTTGGCTGTCACTTTTGGGACTTGAAAAGGTTTGATTTCCGGACACTCTAACTTGGCATCTTTGATACCTTTGTTTTCAAGCATTTTGAAAAACTCTTTACGGTATTCAGCTCCAAGTTTTACAAAATAATACCAGCCAACCCATATAAAAGCGATGACACCAAGATGAAAAACTATGATATAAGGTATACTAGTACCAGAAACCAGACCTCCTGTCCAGACTAGTATACTCGTAACAATAAAAGTAACATACCAGTAACATCCACAGTATAGTAAGGTTAAATCTAACGGACCTCTTTTCACGCTTTAGAGTGAACCTTATCCGATTTCACAATGACCAACATCTAAAACCTTGATCAAATCTTCAAAAAATTCTTCTGAAACTCTGTCATAATCATCATGAAATTCCAAACAAAAATCTCCTTGAAACTCACCTTTTGGTGTTATGATTTTTGTTGGGAATATATTGTATTTTTTAATCATATCATTTGCTGCGTTAAATATTTTCTCTTTTTGTTCTAAATTGTGATACTCTAAAATAAGTTTTGAATATCTCTCTTCCATTTCATGGTAAGCTTTTATACAAGCATTTTTTGACATTGTCTTCCTTTACATCCAATCAATAAGCTTTGAAACTTCAGTAGCTTCAAAACATTTGACATCTTTTATATTTTCAAGGGGTAATTTTGGCACAATTGCCCTTTTGAATCCCTGAGTTTTAGCCTCTTTAAGTCTGAGATCAAGATTATAAATATCTCGTATATCCCCGATAAGCGATACTTCACCCATAAATATCGTATCTTTGCTGATGGCACGATTACGAAAACTACTGATGATTGCAGCGATTATGGCTAGATCTGCTGCTGTTTCTGTGATCTTGATACCTCCTGCGATATTTACAAATACATCATACTCATTAAAAGGCAAATCTAGTTTTCTCTCAAGTAGTGCAAGCAGCATTGTTAATCGGTTTAGTTCATATCCTGTTGCACTTCGTTTTGGATTTGGATAACCACTTTGTGAGACTAATGCCTGTACTTCTAACACAATAGGACGGGAACCTTCCATGATAACAGTGATAGCCGAACCTATGGCATCATCACCACGGCTGAAGAACTTTTTGGAGATATCTTTAGCACTCATCAAGCCCTCTTTACGCATCTCAAATATCGCTACTTCACTTGTAGATCCGAAACGGTTTTTTATGCCTCTTAGCATCCTTAACTCTTTGTTGGCATCACCTTCAAAGTATAAAACAGTATCAACCATATGCTCTAGTACTCTAGGTCCTGCTATTGAGCCTTCTTTGGTAATATGTCCTATGATAAAAATAGCTACATTTTTTTCTTTGCCATAACGCATCAGTTCAAAAGTGATTTCACGCACCTGAGAGACACTTCCTGGAGCAGAAGATACCTTTTCGCTATAGAGTGTCTGGATAGAGTCTATGATGAGAATTTCATAATCCTCTTTATATAATTCATCAAAAACATCTTCTAGTTTTATCTCAGAGAGAAGGTAGAGTTTTTCATGATTTGCATCGAGACGGTTAGCACGTATTTTGATCTGTCCTAGTGACTCTTCTCCACTTACATAGAGAACTTTTTTATCATTTTTTGCAAGATTTCCACCTATCTTGAGAAGGAGGGTAGATTTACCAACCCCTGGACTACCGCCTATAAGTGTCAAAGAACCAGGAACGATACCACCACCTAGTACTAAATCTAGTTCACTATCATTTGAAGAAAATCTGCTAAACTGTTCTTCTTTGATTTTGGTGATGGGTGTGGCTTTTTGTTTTTTGTTTGATTTTGAAGAT
>JALSQA010000276.1 GCA_026985685.1 Campylobacterales bacterium
TTTAAGTACTCCACTCATCCAGTAAGAAAAAGGAATATCAAACCCCATTTTTGGTCTGTTGAGTAACTCTTTTGGTATATAGCGATGTGCTATCTCTTTTAAAAGATATTTTTTAATGCCATTTTTTAGTTTAAGTTCCTGGGGAATAGTTGCCATGAAAGATATAAGCTCTTTATCTAAAAAAGGATTACGCATACTGATATCATGATAATCCAAAGCACCAGAAACTTTTGTCAATTCACCATCTCTTAAAAAAGAGTTAAAATATGAACCAGTTATGATATCGGATGTTTGGGCATACTTACCAAATGTTAGATTGTCAAAAGGTGTTTTATAGCAAAAGTGGGGATGTTTTAGTAGCTCAAAGAGTGCTTCATCGGTAAAAAGTGTCATACGACTTTTAATGATTTTTGTAATTGTTTTTGCCTGAAGTGTATCAGCTGCTTTGGTGATCTTGGTTGCTAATGGTGTATCATACTGGAGTGGCAGATAGTGGCTAGGATGTGTTATCTTGATCAATCTTGCTATGTTTTTACGTATGTTATAAGGGATATGTAAAAGCTTTTCGATTCGGTAAATATCATCTGCTGTCGCAAATACTTCATCTCCTCCATCTCCTCCAAAAAGAGTATTTATCCCAGCTTCTTTTGCTATTTGTGCAAGCATGACTGATGGTGTAGCTCCATAATCAGCAAAAGGTTCTTCATAAATTTTACTCAAATCTGGGATGATTTTTAGAGCATCTGCATCTGAAAAATAGTATTGTGTATGTTTTGTTCCTAAATGTTTAGCAATTGCATTTGCATAAGGTGCTTCATCGATCTCTTGTTGTTTAAAGCCTATGGTAAAGGTTTGTAAATCAGGAGTGTATTGTTTAAGCATAGCTGTTATTGTTGCACTATCATAACCTCCACTCAAAAAAGCACCATAATCAGTTGATTTTGGTATACGTTTTTGGATACTCTTTTGGAGTAAACTTTCTGAGAGAGTGAGTATCTCCTGTTCACTTTTACTATCTTTTGGATGATCATAACACTCTTGTAAAGACCAGAACAGGGTAGATGTTTTTTGCATAGTTTTTAAATCTATACAGATAAAATGACCTGCTTTTACTTTTTTGCAATCTTGATAAATACTCTCTGGATCAAGTATAAATCCAAAGTTAAAATAGTTAGAAACACCACTATAGCTGATGCGTTTCTGGATGGTTTTTGGCATAAAAAGAGTTTCTAATTTATCTGAGATTATGAGTTGTTTTTGATCAAGATAATAGTAGAGTTTTTTTGCACCAACTCTATCTCTGGCAAAATATACTTTTTGTGCTTTTGTATCGGTGATAACGATACTGTAAATTCCTTCTATATGATCAAAACATTTTGTATTATATTTTTTGTAGAGTGATGCAATCCAGGAGATAGCTGTCTGTGATGCTGGGTGGTTGTAAATATTTCCACTTAAAAGTAATATAAAATCTTCTGTTATGAAAATGTTATCCTGTTTTGATGCACTATGTAGAGTATCTTTATCATATATTGTAGTATGGCTTTTATGATTTAAATAGTCTGATTGATTTAGTTTTTGTCTGCTAAAGTGGGCTAAAATAGTATTCATTTTATTTTCTCTTGTTGTATGAGTAAGTATATTTCACTAATATCTCTATGGAAATCAACGGTTTTTAAATGTTTAATTGTGTTAAATTTCTCAAAAACTTCTTTGAAAACAGGTGCACGGTAGATGATATAAATATCATGTTGATAGAAATGATGATATTTTAAAACCTGTTTTAAAAACTTTGTCAAGACTACATCATCAAAGGGATTTAAAAGATATAAAACTCTTGTATCTTTAGGAGGGATAAAAGTAGTAGCATCCATTGTTAAAATTTCTACATCAAAGATATTTAATTTTTTAAAATTCTCTTTGGATATAGTAGCTAACTGCTCACTAAACTCTACACCCAAATATCTCTCAAAACCATATTTATAAGCAGTATGAAGTAACCTGCCTTTACCACTTCCTATATCTACAAAGAGACCTTGTCTGATGGAAGGATGTAGTTTACAAATAGTATCTAAAATATTTTCCATCGTCTCTTGTGAAGATGAACCACATATAGTAGCATGAGCTTTGTGTGGATTTTGGATATCTAACTCTTTTAAAGATTGCATCGAAAAATCTATACCTTTTATTTTGTAGTACAGATTTTTATATATCTTTTGCAAGGTTATTTTGATATCACCTTTTTTAATAAGATCTAAAATAGTTTCTAATGTATGTTTTATACCTTTTTGGTTGTTTTCCATTAAAACTACTTGCTCTTTTTTCATCGTACTTTCTTCCCTATCCACTGTGGAGATGTTCTCATGATTAAATTGACAGGGTGATAAGTATACGAGAGTGTTAAAAATTTA
>JALSQA010000277.1 GCA_026985685.1 Campylobacterales bacterium
TAAAAATGTCTTGATTTTAGTCAAGCTACTTTGCTGGAATAAATATAATGTTACAATTAAAATTACTTAAATACAAGGGATTATTATGGTTATTATCACACCCATTCTCATAGCTATCAATATAATAGTTTATTTCTTGACACAAGATCCTATATCAGGTGTCAAATATGGGTTAAATAGTTATTTCTTTCAAGGAGCCTGGTGGCAACCGCTCACTTCTATGTTCATGCACGCAAACTTAAGTCATCTTGCTATGAATATGATTGTACTTTTTCAGTTTGGTTATTTGCTGGAAAAAGAGTTAAATGCACATGTTAAATATCTTTTTATCTACCTTGGTGGTGGTCTTGTGACATCTCTTTTGACTGTTTACTTCATGTCTTATTTTGGGCTTGAACATAATGTCGTGGGAGCTTCTGGTGCTATAAGTGTGCTTTTTGGCTGGTTCGCAAAAAAAGATCCGCATCTTAGAGGTGGTTTGGTTGTGGCGATACTTATTATCAGTTTTGTTCCTCTTTTGATGGGTGTGCCAGTGGCTTGGTATGGGCATTTAATAGGTTTTGTACTAGGATGGATATTAGGATATATCTTGTAAAGGTCATTTTCTGGATGTTCTTTTCCTATTTCCTACTGCTTTGCCATTGCCATCACTTCTTCTTCCACGTGTGCGAGATCGGGAATGGTTTTGCTTCTTTTTTGGTTCTGGCTTGATGGTTGGATCTGGTTCAAAGCCTTTGATTTGTATCTTCTTGATCTCTTGTTTTATAAGCTTTTCTATGGCGTATAAAAGCTCTTTTTCATCGATACAAACAAGTGAAGCTGCTTCTCCTTCTCTGCCTGCACGACCAGTTCTACCGATACGATGCACATAATCTTCTGGAACATTTGGCAATTCAAAATTTACGACATGAGGGAGCTGATCTATATCGATACCTCTTGCTGCTATATCTGTTGCGACCAAGGTACTCACACTTCCATCTTTGAAATTTGCCAATGCTTTGGTTCTAGCTCCTTGACTTTTATTTCCATGAATAGCTGCTGAGGTGATGCCTCTTTTTGCAAGTACTTCACTAAGTTTATTTGCACCGTGTTTGGTTCGTGTGAAGATAAGAACTTGTTTCCAATTGTTTTCTTTGATGAGATGGATAAGTAAATCTCTCTTTCGTGCTTTGTCTACTGGGTAAATCACTTGTGATATCTGCGAAGCTGTGGTGTTTCTTTGTGCAACTTCTATCATCACTGGTGTGTTTAGTAGAGTATTTGCTAATTTTTTTATATCATTTGAAAATGTAGCTGAAAATAGGAGATTTTGGCGTTTTTTAGGAAGCAATGCAAGTATTCTTTTTATATCATGTATAAAACCCATATCAAGCATTCTGTCAGCTTCATCGAGTACGAGATATTCTATATGAGAGAGATTGATAGCTTTTTGGTTTGATAAATCCAAAAGTCTCCCTGGTGTTGCAATGACAATATCTACCCCTTTTTTTAATTCTCTTTTTTGAGGGTTTATACCTACTCCTCCAAATATCACTGTATGTGAAAAAGGTAAATATTGACTATATGTTTTTACATTTTCTCCTATTTGTGCGGCTAATTCTCTTGTAGGTGTGAGTATCAAAGCACGAATTTTCCTGGCTTTGCCTTTTTGTATAGGTGTATCTTGTAAAAGTTGTAAAATAGGCAATGTAAAACCTGCTGTCTTCCCTGTACCTGTTTGTGCACCTGCTAAAACATCCTTGCCTTCTAAAATTGTAGGAATAGCTTGTTTTTGTATTGGTGTAGGAGTTGTATAACCCGTCTCTTTGACTGCCTTAAGTATAGGCTTGCAAAGCCCTAATGTGGTAAATGACATTTTGTCCCTTTTCTAAATTGGATCTATTGTATCGTAAAAAGTTAGATTTCTTCTGCTTCTAGTAAAAGGATTTCATTTTGGATATTTTGTCTAGCTTTATTTTCATGTTTGTTAAATTCTTTGGATATAAAAATCTTCTCTTTATCTAAAAATGATTTTAAAACTTTTATTCGCCCTTTTGTATAAGTGGCATCGTCATACATAGCATACTCTTTTCTGATTTGTTTGGAGAGTTTTTGATAAGTACGACTATCAGTAGAAAATATAGATAGATCAGCATCTATCATATATATAGAATCATCGGTAGTTGGGGTATGGGTTTTTGTATCCAAAATGATGTTTGTTGTTTTGGTGATTATATCTTTGGGTACTGATAATTTTGTCAATGCTTTTTGACAGAACAATGCTGAAAGTTCTTCATTTTTAGCTGATTTTACATCATAAATCACATCATGATAAAATATCGCAAACTCTAAAGCATGTGATAAATCTATATTTTCAAGAGCTTGAAATATAGCATGGATATGTTCTAAATTGTGATAATATCGGTTTTT